>DATNNS010000346.1:0-3708 GCA_035601715.1 Rhizomicrobium sp. | reverse complement strand
GGCACCGACACGCTGACCGGCGGCACGGGCAATGACATCCTCAACGGCGGTGCCGGGCGCGACATCCTCACCGGCGGCGGCGGCAGCGACAAGTTCGTCTACGGCGCGGTGTCGGACTCCACCAGCACAAAATACGACACGGTTCACGGCTTCGATGCGACGACCTGCAAATTCGATCTGACCGTGAGCGTGACCGGCATCGATGCGGCGGTCACCGCGGGCAGCCTGTCCGCGACCAGCTTCAACACCGATCTGGCGGCCGCGATCAATTCCGCGCACCTCGCCGCCGGCCACGCGGTTCTGTTCACCGCAAGCGCGGGCTCGCTCTCCGGCGACACCTTCCTGATCGTCGACGCAAACGGCACGGCGGGCTATCAGGCGGGCCAGGACTACGTCATCGAACTGGCGGGCGCGGCGCATCTGACGAGCCTGAGCACCGGCAATTTCGTGTGATGGCGCGAACGCGGCTTCTTGAAGGGCTGTTGACGCCTATCTCGTTCGCAGTCCCGGCCTGAGCGGAATAACGGCGGCGGCGTTGGTGTTCTGGCCCAGGAAGTCGGCGACGAAAGGGGTCGCAGGCTGCTCGCGCAGTTCCGCGGGCGAAGCGATCTGCTCGATGGCGCCCTGGTTCATCACCGCGACGAGATCGGCGAGCTCCAGCGCCTCCTCCTGGTCGTGGGTCACGAAGACGGTGGTCAGGCCGAGCCGCTCGTGCAGGCCGCGCAGCCAGTGGCGCAGGTCCTTGCGCACCTTGGCGTCGAGCGCGCCGAACGGTTCGTCGAGCAGCAGCATGCGCGGCTCGATGGCGAGCGCGCGGGCGAGCGCGACGCGCTGGCGCTGGCCGCCGGAAAGCTGGCTCGGATAGCGCTTGCCCAGGTCCTCGAGCTGCACCAGCGAGAGCAGTTCCTTCACGCGGCGGGCGATCTCCGCGCGCGGCGGGCGCAGGCGGCGCGGGCGCACGTTGAGGCCGAAGGCGATGTTCTTCTCGACGGTCATGTGGCGGAACAGCGCGTAATGCTGGAACACGAAGCCGGCGCGGCGCTCGCGCGCGGGCTTGGCGAGCCAATCCTCGCCTTCATAAGTGACGCGCCCCGTATCGGCGAATTCCAGGCCGCCCAGGATGCGCAGCAGCGTCGTCTTGCCCGAGCCCGACGGGCCGAGCAGCGCGAGGAACGCGCCCTTGGGCGCGGTGAAGCTCGCGCCCTTGAGCGCGGGAAAGCGGTCGAAGCGCTTGGCGAGAGAGTCCACGATCAGCGACATGGTGTGCTCCTAATGACGGTGAACCGCCGCGATCTCGTCCGCGTAGCGCCATTCGAGGAAGGATTTGAGCGCCAGGGTGACGAGCGCGAGCAGCGCCAACAGCGACGCCACCGCGAAGGCGCCGACGAACTGGTAGTCGTTGTAGAGGACCTCGATATGCAGCGGCATGGTGTCGGTCTGGCCGCGGATGTGGCCGCTGACGACGCTGACCGCGCCGAACTCGCCCATCGCGCGCGCGTTGCAGAGCAGCACGCCGTAGAGAAGTCCCCATTTGATGTTGGGCAGGGTGATGCGCCAGAAGATGCTGCGCCCCGTGGCGCCCAGCGAGACGGCCGCCTCTTCCTCCTCGCGGCCCTGGTCGCTCATCAGCGGGATCAGCTCGCGCGCCACGAACGGGAAGGTCACGAACATGGTGGCGAGCACGATGCCGGGCAGCGCGAAGATCACCTTGATGTCGTGGTCGCGCAGGAACGGCCCAATCCAGCCCGCCATGCCGAAAATCAGCACGTAGACGAGGCCGGAGATCACGGGCGAGACGGAGAACGGCAGATCGATCAGCGTGGTGAGCACGCCCTTGCCGCGGAAATCGAATTTGGTGATCGCCCAGGCGGCGGCGACGCCGAAGGTGGTGTTGAGCGGCACCGCGATGGCGGCGGTCAGCAGCGTGAGCCGGATGGCGGAGAGCGCGTCGGGATCCTTCAGCGCGTCCAACGCCATAGCAAGGCCTTTCGTCAGCGCCTCACTGAACACGGTGATGAGCGGCATGACGAGAAACAGCACGATGAAGACGATCGCGATGACGACGCTGACCACGCGCACGCTGCGGCGGTCCTCGGTGGCGCCGCGGGGATGGGCGAGAAGTTTCATCAGCGCCTCGCGAACAGAATGCTTTGCGCGAGGTTGAGCGCGAGCAGGATCAGGAACGACGCGGCCAGCATGGTGAGGCCGATGGCGGCGGCGCCGGCATAGTCGAACTGCTCGAGCTTGATGATGATGAGCAGCGGCGCGATCTCCGAGCGCATCGGCAGGTTGCCGGCGATGAAGATCACCGAGCCGTATTCGCCGACCGCGCGGGCGAAGGCGAGCGCCGCGCCGGTGAGGATCGCGGGCGCCAGGGCCGGCAGGATCACGCGGCGGAAGGTCTGACCGCGGGTGGCGCCCAAAGTCGCGGACGCTTCCTCGGCCTCCTTGCCGAGCTCGCTCAGCACCGGCTGCAGCGTCCGCACCACGAAGGGCAGCCCGATGAACGTGAGCGCGATGACGACGCCGAGCGGCGCATAAGCAGCCTTGATGCCGAGCGCCGAAAGCGGCGCGCCGAGCCAGCCATTCGGCGCGTAGAGCGTGGAGAGCGCGATGCCGGCGACGGCGGTGGGCAAGGCGAACGGCAGATCGACCAGCGCGTCGACCAGGCCTTTGAGCGGAAAGCGGTAGCGTACCAGCGACCAGGCAACGATGAAGCCGAACACCGTGTTGATCACGGCCGCGATGGCCGAGGCGCCGAACGAAAGCTCGAACGCCGCCAAAGCGCGGGGCTCGGTGACCGTGGCGATGAAGCCGCTCACGCCCAGTTCCCACGGCCTTATCGCCAGAGCCGCCAGCGGAATGAGGACGACGGCCGACAGATAAAAGACCGTGAAGCCCATCGACAGGCCGAAGCCCGGCAGCGCGCTGGCCTTCTTCCAGCCCGCCCGGGGCAACGGCGTCGCAAGTGTGAGACTCATTTTGGCTTGTAGATCTGGTCGAACACGCCGCCGTCGGCGAAATGCGTCGCTTGCGCCTTGGTCCAGCCGCCGAAGACGTCGTCGATGGTGTAGAGCGGCAGCTTCGGGAACTGCTTGGCATGCTCGGCCGCCACCTGCGGATCGCGCGGACGATAGTAGTTCTGCGCCTCGATCTCCTGGCCCTGCTTGGAGTAGAGGAACTGAAGATATGCTTCCGCCACCTTGCGGGTTCCGTGACGGTCGACGTTTTTGTCGAGGATGGCGACCGGCGGCTCGGCGAGGATCGAGACACTGGGGTAGACGATATCGTATTTGTCGCGGCCGAGCTGGTCGAGCGCCAGATAGACCTCGTTTTCCCACGACAGCAGCACGTCGCCGATGCCGCGCTCGACGAACGTCGTGGTCGAGCCGCGCGCGCCGCTGTCGAGCACCGGCACGTGGCCATAGAGCTGGCTGACGAACTGCTTGGCCTTGTCGGCGTTACCGCCCGGCCTCTTTTCGGTATAGGCCCAGGCCGCGAGGTACGACCAGCGCGCGCCGCCCGAAGTCTTCGGGTTCGGCGTGATCACCTGGATGCCCGGCTTGATCAGATCGGGCCAGTCATGGATGTGCCAGGGGTTCCCCTTGCGCACGAGGAACACGATGGTCGAGGTGTAGGGCGCGCTGTTGTTGGGCAGGCGCGACTGCCAGTCCGCCGGGATGAGGTTGGCGGGGCTGGCGGCGAGGG
>DATNNS010000345.1:0-2564 GCA_035601715.1 Rhizomicrobium sp. | reverse complement strand
ATCTTCATCGTCGGCTTCCCGCGCTCCGGCACCACCATGGTCGAGCAGACGCTGACCGCGCATCCGCTGATTTCCGCCGGCGACGAGCTCGTCTTCATCAACGATCTGGCGCGCATCGGCTCGCGCTGGCTGGGCTCGCCGCTGCAATATCCCGAATGCCTCGCCGATCTGTGGATGGGCGACAACCGCCTGGTGCTCGACCAGTTCCGCGACTACTACCTCAAGCGCGCCGAGCAGCTCGGCCTGTTCGAAAGCGGCGTCAAGTTCTTCACCGACAAGATGCCGCTCAACGAGACGCATTTGGGCCTGATTCATCTGGTGTTTCCGCACGCGCCGATCATCCATGTGCGCCGCCATCCGCTCGACATCCTGATCTCCAATTTCTCCAACTTCCTGACCCATGGCTTCCACCAGGCGTTCGACGTGAAGAGTTGCGCCACGCATTACGTCCTCACCGACGATCTGGTCGAGCATTACAAGCAGCAGCTCGATCTGAATTATCTCGAAGTGCGCTACGAGGATCTGGTCGAGGATCAGGAGCCGAACGTGCGCAAGCTGCTTGATTTCGCCGGCGTCGATTTCGACTCGCGCACGCTGTCGTTCCACGAGAATCAGCGCTATGCCCGCACCGCCAGCTACGCCCAGGTGACCGAGAAGCTCTATGACAGCTCGGTGTACCGCTACCGCCAGTACCGCAAATATCTCGACGAGGCGGTGGTGATCCTCAAGCCGTCGCTCGAGCGATTGGGCTATCCGACGAACTGAATCCGATTTGCGGTTCGCGCAAGGCGCAATTGGAGTCCCCACTGAATCGTGTTTTTTTGAAATCCGCGGCGGACGGAGTCCGGGCGGCGACGCGAGCGGGTTTTTTCGGCGGTTGACGTGTCCTGTGCGCCCGCGGGCGCTATCGGAACGGGGCTTTCATGGCGGTCTCCTCAACAGGCGCGCCAAAACGAAAACGGCCCGGGCAATTCTGCCGGGCCGCGATCATCAAGGCGCAATTCGTCGGATGATTCGAATCTAGTGCAGCAGCGTTGCGCTGTCAAGCAAAGCGCGGAAAAACACGCGACAGGAAATTGCGCTTTGTGCAGATTGATTTTCCTCCCCCGCTTTGCGGGGGAGGGGGACCGCACTTGCGGTGGAGGGGGTGAGGCGGTGGCGAGGGAATATTCTTCACCACCACCTCACCCCTCCGTCTGCCGCGCGAAGTCGCGCGGCATCCACCTCCCCCGCAACGGCGCGGGAGGAAAGCAGTTACGCGTTCCCGCCCATCGTCATCTTGTTGACGACGAGCCAGGAAAAGCACAGCCGCCCGACATCCTTGAGCAGCTTCTGCGACGCCGCGCGCGTCGCGCTGCCGGCATCTTCGGGCAGGCGCACCGTCACTTCGCTGGCGATCTTCAGATCGTAAGGTCCCTCGTTGCGCGCATAGTCCCAGCGGCCGGTGGCGCGCGCGATCACCATTTCGTTCTTTAGATAGCGGAACTGGCGATGGGTGAGCGCCGAATTGGTGACCACCCCGACCAGCTCCAGCTTGGGCTCCAGCGTCAGCCGCCGCCCGCTCTTGGACGGCGTCGGGTTGAGATCGGTGTAGATCAGCGTGTTGAAGTCGAGGCCCTTGTCGAGCGCTTCCTTGCGCCCGAAATGCAGCATCCCCTTGGCGAGCGTGCTGCGCCAATCCTTGAGCACGCTGCCGACATTGGGATGGCGCAGCTGAACCGCGAACATCTCCAGGATCGGTTTGAGGTCGGGATTGACGTCGGCCATGGCGGAAGGAAATTGCGGGCGGCGCGGCCCCGGGTCAAGCGCCCGTCATTAAGCGACCGTCTTCAAGCGGGGCGCCGCAGCACCATGCGGGCGTAATCGGCCGCCTTCACCACCGCGACCACCTCATAGCCCTCCTGCCGGCACATATGGGGCACATCGACCGGCGCCATCGGATCGTCGGTGAGAACCTGCAACGCCGCACCCGGGCGAGCCGCCACCAGCGCCCGGCGGGCGAACAGCGCGGGCAGGGGGCATTTGAGGCCCCGCAGGTCCAGCGCGTCGCCCTCTTGCGTCGTTTCGTCCGCGTTCATTGGCCAAATCTAGCCCGGCGCCGTCGAATCTGGCAGGTCTGCGCGATGGGGTTATTCGACGCAATCGCGCGCGAGGCGACGTACGTCACCGGCATCGGCCGGTCGCTGATCCGCCTGCGCCATGTGAAGCCGGATTCGCCGGTCACCATCGTCGACATCGTGGACGGATTCGCGCAGCGCACGCCCGACGCCATCGCGATCGTCCAAGAGGATCGCGCGATCGGCTATCGCGCGCTGTGCGACGCCGCCGATCGCTATGCCCATTGGGCGAACGCGCAGGGCATCGGCCGCGGCGACGTCGTGGCGCTACTGATGGAAAACCGCCCCGAATATCTCTTCGCCTGGCTCGGGCTGCTCAAGGTCGGCGCCACCATCGCGCTGGTCAACACCAATTTGCGCGGCCAGGCCTTGGCGCATTCCATCGCCATCGTCGGCGCGCGCCATGTCGTGCTCGGCGCCGAGCTCGCGGAAAACTTCGTCGAGGCC
>DATNNS010000344.1:0-8170 GCA_035601715.1 Rhizomicrobium sp. | reverse complement strand
GCCCCGGATTTCAGCGAGGCCATCTGCTGCGGGATTTGGCGCATCGCGGCCAGCACCAGCCCCCAGGTCAGTTCCGCCGCCGCATAAGAGGGCGTGTCGGCGTGCATGTTGGAGGAGACGACGATGCCGAGCCGCATGCAGGCCTCGATGTCGATATGCGGGTAGACGCTGCGCTGGCTGATGAGTTTCAGTTTCGGCAGCCTTTCGAGCAGCGGCGCGCGAATTTGTGTGCGCTCCCGGATCAGGACGAGCGCTTCCGTGTCTTTCAGCCGTTCGGCCAGCGCATCGACATCCTGCACATGGTCGTTCCAGACCGTGACGTCGTGCGCGACCAGCTTTGAAAAGCAATCGAGCGTGCGCAGCGTGTTGAAATAATCGTCGAGAATCGCGATTTTCATTGCACCATCGCCGCGGGCCGCGACTTGAGCCTGCGGCGGGCAAGAAAGGCGCGGCCGCCCGATGTCAGACCGACGATGGCGCCGGTTTCCTTGTGCACCCGTGCAACGAAGCCACGATCATTGGCTTCCTCCCACACCGGCAATCGCGGACAGGATGTGCGCCACGCCTCCATGACGTCGGCGTAGCTGCGTTCTTCCTTAGCAATCCATTCGAGCAGATCGAGAATTAGTGCATCGACCGGATCGTTCATGGAGCCTCGCTTTCTACGCCGCCTTCACCTTCACATACGTCCCCGGCGCGTCGCCCAAGGTCTTGAGCTTGCCGTCGCCGGGCTTCCGGGCGGGGACTTTCTTGCCGGAGAGTTTCGACAGCCATTTGTCCCAGTCGCCCCACCACGAGCCGGGATGCTCGACGGCGCCGGCCTGCCATTCCTCGACGGTCGCGGGCAGCTTGTCGCCGACTGCCTTATCATTCGTCCAGTATTGGTACTTCTTGGCGCTCGGCGGGTTGATCACGCCGGCGATGTGGCCGCTGCCGGCGATGATGAAGCGGATCGGGCCCTTGAACAGCTTGGTGGATTTGTAGACCGAGCGGAACGGGGCGATGTGGTCTTCCTTCGCGCTCTGCAAGTAAATTGGGATCGTTACCTTGGAGAGATCGAGCTTCACATTGTCGAAGCTCATCTTGCCCTGGCTGAGCGCGTTGTCCTTGTAGAACTGGCGCAGATAGAACAGATGCGTCGCCTCGGGCATGCGCGTGGTGTCGGAATTCCAGTAGAGCAGGTCGAACGGCGCCGGCTCCTTGCCGAGCAGATAGTTGCTCACCACGAAAGACCAGATCAGGTCGTTGGCGCGCAGCATGTTGAAGGTGGTGCCCATCTTGCGCCCTTCGAGCACGCCGCCGTCCTGCTCCATCTGCTGCTGCAGAGCGTCGAGCTGCTCGTCGTCGATGAAGACCTGCAGATCGCCGGCCTCGGTGAAATCGGCCTGCGCGGCGAAGAAGGTGGCGGAATTGACGCGGTCGTCGCCCTTGGCGGCCATATAGGCGAGGGTGGCCGACAGCAGCGTGCCGCCGATGCAATAGCCGATGGTGTTTATCCTGGCGACCCCGGTTGCATCCTTCACCGCGTCGAGCGCAGCGAAGATGCCCTCGCGCATGTAATCCTCGAACGTCTTCTTCGCGAGCTTCTTGTCCGGGTTCACCCAGGAGGCGACGAACACCGTATAGCCCTGCGCCGTCGCCCAGCGGATGAAGGAATTCTCCGGCCTGAGATCGAGGATGTAGAACTTGTTGATCCAGGGCGGGAAGATCAGAAGCGGCGTCTCGTAGACCTCCTTGGTCGTCGGATCGAACTGCAACAGCTCGATCAGCGCGTTGCGGAACACCACTTTGCCCGGCGCGGTGGCGATATTCTCGCCGATCCTGAACGCGTCGGCCGACTGGCGGATGGAAAGCTGGCCTTCACCGCGCTCGAGGTCCTCGAGCAGATTGTCGAGACCCTTCACCAGGTTCTCGCCGTTGCTCTGCAGCGTCGTGCGCAGTACTTCGGGATTGGTGAGCACGAAATTGGTCGGCGCGATCGCGTCGGCGAACTGCTTGGTATAGAACGCGATGCGCTTTTGCATCTTCGGATCGAGCTTGCCGTCGACCTTGGCGACGGTGTCCTGCATCCAGTTGGCGGTCAGCAGGTAGCTCTGTTTGATGAAATCGAAGACCTGGTTTTCCTGCCAGTCCTTGTCCTTGAAGCGCTTGTCGCCGGCGGCGGGCGACACGACCGGTTCGACTTCGCCGCCCATCATGCGCTGCGCGGTGCGCTCCCACAGGCCCATGTAATCGCGCCACAGCTGGAACTGCGCTTCCATCACTTTGGCGGGATCGGCCGCCATGCCGCGCAGCAGTTGCATGAACGCGCCGGTAAGATTCAGCGGGTCGCGCGGCTCGTCGCCGGTCTTGGCGCCCTGCCGCTTGACGAAATCGCCCAGCAGGCGCTGCGACTGCATGCCGACGCGCACCATGTTCTGGGCAAAGGCGGCCGGATCGCCGATTTTGTAGGCATCGTTTTCGGTGGTTTCGGCTTGCGCCTGTTTTTCGGCCATTTCGCACCCGCACTGTGTCGCTGCTAAATAGCGCGTGCGGATGCGAAGCCGCAAGGCGCGGCTTAACCGTCCTGTCGCAAGAATCATTGATTTTGTTCGCAGTTTTGCTTGGAACCCGCTGGCCGGACGGGTATATGGGGCTGGTCGACGGAGGCTTGCAGCATGGTGTTGGATCAAGGTCGTTTGCCGAAATATCTCGCGCGCGTTGCGACCGTTGTCGTGATCGCAGGCGGCGCCGCCGGCTGTTCCAGCATGCCCGATTGGGTCGATCCCACCACCTGGGGCGGCGGCAATACGGAAACCTCCGGCCAGCAGATGGACCAGCAGACGCCGGCGGACCAAACCGCGGCCAATGCGCCGACGCCGGATCTGTCGACTATTCCTGACAAGCCCGCCGCGCCGTCGACTTCCGACGAACAGAAACAGGTCGCCGATTCGCTCCAGGCCGATCGCTCGCACAATCAATACAGCGCCGATGCGCTGCGAGGCGGCACCGAAGCCGCCGCGGCCCCGCCGCCCGCGACGCCGCCGCCGGAAGCCACCGATGTCGCGCCGACCGCCGGCCCGAATGCGAGCGCCGCTACGGCGCCTGCTCCGCCGCCTGCCGCGGCGCCGGCTCCTGAACCCGCTCCCGCCACGCAGACCGCAAGCACGGACAATGGCGCGATTGATGCGACAGGCGCGCCGGGCCCAGACGAGACCGCTCCGGCAGCCGCTTCGCCGGTTCCCGCCGCTGCACCGGCCGTGAATTCGTCCAACGCGGCTGTTCCCGCGGTGCCGAGTGGCTCTGGTGCGGTGCCGGCAACACAAATGGCCATGGCGCAGGAACCGTCAATGACGCCGTCGTCTTCCGGCGGTTTGCCGGCGGTGCCGGCCGACAGCGGCATGGCCGCCGGCGTGCCGACGCAGCCGAGCGATGCCGATCTCGGCTTCCAGCCGTCCAAGGCGCCGCCGCTAGATCCGTCCGTTTCGCAATTCGTGCCGCAGCCCATCATCGCGCGCTATCAGCAGACTTCGGTCAGCGCGCCTTCGTCGGGCGCGGCCGTGCCGTCCTCAGCTGGTCCCGCCATTCCCGCTGTTCCGCCCGGCAAGCCGATGGGCGGACCGGAAGCGATGAGCGGCGCCGTGGTGGCGAATTTCGATTCGCTGCAGACGGCCGCGGTTGCACCGTCCAGCGTGGCGGGCCTGCCGCCCACAGCGATCGTGTTCTTTCCGCATGACACCACGATCCTGAACGCGTCCGGCAAGGCGCAGGTACGCGCCGCGGTGGAGGCATTCCAGTCCGCGGGCGGGCAGGGCTTCATCCGCGTGGTGGGCCACTCCTCCAGCCGCACTTCGAACATGCCGCTCGCGCGTCACCTGATCTTCAATTTCGAGCGTTCCCAGGCCCGCGCCAATGCCGTCGCGCGCGAGTTGATCGCCGAAGGCGTTCCGGCGTCCAAGGTTCTTGTCGAGGCGGTGGGGGATTCCCAGCCGGTCTATTACGAGTCCATGCCGCAGGGCGAAGAAGGCAATCGCCGCGCCGAAATCTTCCTACAGAGTTAGTCTCCAACCCTCCCCTTGAGGGAGGGTCGAAAAATTCGCGCGGATTTTTCGGGGAGGGGGCGCGTCCCGACATTGAGAATTACCCCCTCCCCGAAATTTGCTTCGCGCCCGTACGCGGGTGCTACGTGCCTCCGCAAATTGTCGACCCTTCCTCAAGGGCGGGGTAGGATTCGGAAATGAAGCCACTGCGCATCGCGATTGCGGGATTGGGCACCGTCGGCGGCGGCGTCACCCGGCTGCTGCTGCTGCGCGCCGGCGAATTGGCCGAGCGCGCAGGCCGCTCGCTTGAAATCGTCGGCGTTTCGGCGCGCGACCGCAAGAAGCGCCGCGCCGGCGATGTCTCCGCGATCTCGTGGTCCGACGATCCGCTGGCGCTTGCCAAGGGTGACGCCGATGTCGTCGTCGAGCTGATCGGCGGCGAGGACGGCGCGGCGCACGCGCTCGTGCGAACCGCGCTCGCCTCCGGCAAGCACGTCGTCACCGCCAACAAGGCGCTGCTCGCCCATCATGGCGCCGCACTCGCAGGCCTGGCGGAGACGAACAAGGTCGCGCTCAAATTCGAAGCCGCCGCGGCAGGCGGCATACCCATCGTCAAGGCGTTGCGCGAAAGCCTGATCGCGCACGGCATCACCGCGGTGCGCGGCATCCTCAACGGCACCTGCAATTACATCCTCACGCAGATGGAAGCGTCGGGCCGTCCGTTCGCCGACGTCCTCGCCGATGCCCAGCATCTGGGCTACGCCGAAGCCGATCCCACGCTCGACATCGGCGGCGGCGACACCGCGCACAAGCTCGCGCTGCTTTCCAGTCTCGCCTTCGGCATCACGCCCGATCTCGCGAACATTTCCGTCGAAGGCATCGCCGGCATCGCGGCGGAGGACATCCGCTTCGCGCGCGAGTTCGGCTACCGCATCAAACTGCTCGGCATCGCCAGGATGACGCCGCGCGGCCTGGACCAGCGCGTGCAGCCCGCGATGGTCAAGCTCGGCACGCCGCTCGCCGATGTCGATTCGTCTTTCAACGCCGTGGTCGCCCATGCCGGCGAAGCGGGACCGTTCTTCTTCCAGGGCCGCGGCGCCGGCGAAGCGCCCACGGCGTCTGCCGTGATCGCCGATCTGGTCGATATCGCGCGCGGCGATTTCGGCCCCGCCTTCGGCAGGCCCGCGCACGCGCTGAAACCCGCCCAGCCCGCGCCGCCCGAAGCACGCGTCTCGCCGTTCTATCTGCGATTCGGCGTGCTCGATGTGTCCGGCGTGCTGGCCGAGATCGCGCGCCAGCTTTCCGATGCCGACGTCTCCATCGAAAGCATGATCCAGCGCGGCCGGGCGCCGGGCGAGCCGGTCGCCATCGTCATGATCACGCATGAGTGCTCCCAGCCTTCGGTGGCGCGCGCCTTGAAGGCGATTGCCGCCTCGGACAAGGTGCTGGGCACGCCCTCCATGATTCCGATGGAAGCCGGCTGACAAGAACATAAGGGACGGGACATGTCGCATTATCTGGAACGCGTTTTCGCGCTGGAAGCCGTCCGCGTCACCGAGGCCGCCGCGATCAGCGCCGCGCGCCAGATCGGCCGCGGCGACGAGCACGCCGCCGATCACGCCGCGGTGGAAGCGATGCGCGCCGCCTTCAACCAGCTGCCGATCGACGGCACCGTGGTGATTGGCGAGGGCGAGCGCGACGAAGCGCCGATGCTGTTCATCGGCGAGAAGGTGGGCTCGGGCGGTATCGCGGTCGACATCGCGCTCGATCCGCTCGAAGGCACGACGCTGACGGCCAAGGCGCTGTCCAACGCGCTCGCCGTGATGGCCATCGCCGAGCCCGGCACGCTGCTCAACGCGCCCGACACTTATATGGACAAGATCGCGATCGGCGGCGGCTACAAGGAAGGCACCATCGACCTCGACGCGAGCCCGGCCGATAACATCGTCTCGCTCGCCAAGGCCAAGGGCGTGCCGCCGGACGAGATCACCGCGCTGATCCTCGACCGGCCGCGTCACGCGGCGATCATCGAAAGCGTGCGCAAGGCGGGCGCGGCGGTGCGGCTGATCACCGACGGCGACGTGGCCGGCGTGATCGCGACCAGCGATCCCGCCACCGGCATCGACATCTATATCGGGCAGGGCGGCGCGCCCGAAGGCGTGCTCGCGGCTTCGGCGCTGCGCTGCACGGGCGGGCAGATCCAGACGCGGCTGGTGTTCCGCAACGACGACGAGCGCGGCCGCGCCGCGAAGCTCGGCATCACCGACTTCAAGCGCAAATATTCGCTGATGGACCTCGCGTCGGGCGACGTGATCTTCGCCGCGACGGGCGTCACCGACGGCTCGATGCTGTCGGGCGTGCATGTGAGCCGCGAATTCGTCCAGACCGAGAGCATCGTGATGCGCTCGGCCACCGGAACGGTGCGCTGGATCAAGACGCGGCATCGGCGGCGGGATGCTCGCTGAGGCGCTCCGTCCGGTTGCCGGTGCGGCCTTCGGCGTCGCGCGTTCCTTCTCGGGCCGCAAGTGGATTCTGCGCGACTGTTCCGAGGATGCGGCGCGCGGGCTGTCTCTCGCTGGCGACATTTCTGCGCTGCTCGCCCGCCTGCTCGCAACACGCGGCATCGGCGCGGCGGAATTGGGCGACGTACTCAATCCGACACTCCGGCAGCTGCTGCCCGAGCCGCTGCGTCTGAAAGACATGGACAAGGCCATAGCGCGCCTGCGCGCCGCCATCGAGGCGGACGAGAAGATCGCCGTATTCGGCGATTACGATGTCGACGGCTCCTGCTCGGCCGCGCTGCTGAGCGAATTCCTGACCGCGCTGGGGCACGCGCCGCGCATCTACATTCCCGACCGTCTGACGGAAGGCTATGGCCCATCGGCCCGCGCATTCGCGCAGTTGAAGGACGAAGGCATGGGCCTTGTCGTGACGGTCGATTGCGGCGCGGCGGCGATGGAAGCGCTGACGGCAGCGCGCGATGCCGGTCTCGATGTCGTGGTGCTCGACCATCACGCCATCGAAAGCGCGCCGCCGTCCGTCGCCCAGGTCAATCCGAACCAGCCGGGCGATACATCGGGCCTCACCTATCTCTGCGCCGCGGGCGTGACATTCCTGTTCCTCGTCGCGCTCAATCGGGATTTGCGCGACAGCGGATGGTATGCGGCTCATGACATCTCCGAGCCGGACTTGCGCGCCCATCTCGATCTCGTCGGCCTCGCCACGATCTGCGATGTCGTGCCGCTGGTCGGCGTCAACCGCGCGTTCGTGCGGGCAGGGCTGGCGAAATTGTCGGCGCAGGAGCGGCCGGGCCTCAAGGCGCTCGCGGCGGCGGCGAACATCGCGCCGGCCTTCACGCCCTATCATCTGGGCTTCCTGTTCGGGCCACGCATCAATGCCGGCGGCCGCGTGGGCAAATGCAGCCTCGGCGTCGAATTGCTGATCGAAAAAGACGCGGCCAATGCCGAAGACATCGCCGCACTTCTGGACAGCCACAACAAGGAACGCCAGGCGCTGGAGAAACTCATCCTGGAAGACGCCATCGCGATGGCGTCGACGCAGGGCAACGCGCCATTCGTGCTGGTGCATGGCGAGGGCTGGCATCCCGGCGTCGTCGGTATCGTCGCGAGCCGCCTGAAGGAGCGGTTCGACAAGCCGGCGCTGGTCGCCGGTTTCGAGAACGGGATCGGCCGCGGCTCGGCGCGCTCGATCGCGGGCGTCGATCTCGGCGCCATCGTCCGCGCCGCGCATCTCCAGGGTCTGCTCGACTCCGGCGGCGGTCATGCGATGGCCGCGGGCTTCACGGTCGCGAGCGGCAAGCTCGACGCGTTCCGCGAATTCCTCACCGCGCGCTTCACCGGCCAGAGCGATGCGCTGGAGGCCGCGAGCGAACTTGCCCTGGATATCGCGTTGTCGCCAGCCGGCGCCACGGCAGCCTTCGTCGAGGAGATCGCGCGCATCGGACCTTTCGGCGCCGGCAATCCGGAGCCGCTCGTCGTCGCCTCCGACGTGCGCGTCGTCTTCGCCGACGTCGTGGGCAAGGATCACATCCGCCTGCGGCTCTCAGGCGGCGACGGCGCGCGCCTGGACGCCATCGCGTTCCGCGCCGCAGCAACGCCCTTAGGCGAAGGCCTGCTCAAATCGCGCGGCCA
>DATNNS010000343.1:0-13985 GCA_035601715.1 Rhizomicrobium sp. | reverse complement strand
CGGCCCGTCGGTGCCGTGATAATCGTCTCCGCCCCGCTCCTGGCTTTCGGATCGCTTGAAATAAGGCAACACATCGGTGGACGACCAACCGGGATTGCCGAGTTGGCGCCAGTGGTCGAAGTCCTCGTGCTGGCCGCGAATGTAGATCATGCCGTTGATCGACGACGAGCCGCCCCAGCCCTTGCCGCGCGGCCAATAGAGGCGGCGCCCGTTCAGATGCTGCTGGCCTTCGGTGTCGTAATACCAGTTGTGCGGATTCTTCTTGCCGAGCAGTGCCGGGATGCCCGCCGGCATGTGGATCATCAGCGACTTGTCGCGCCCGCCTGCCTCGATCAGCAGGACCTCGACGCCCGGGTCGGCCGACAGGCGGTTGGCAAGCACGCAACCCGCGCTGCCCGCGCCGACGATGATGTAGTCGTAGGCCTTCATGGCGACACCGACTACGGCAGCAGCGTGATCACCGAACGGCGGTTCTTGGCTTCCTTGACGCCGTCGGCGGTCTGCACCGCGAGATCGCTTTCGCCGACGCCGGAGACCGCGATGGATTCCGGCCGCGCGCCCATCTGCACCATCACGTCCTTGACCACATTGGCGCGGCGCTCGGAGAGCTTCTGGTTGAAGGCGGCCGAGCCGGAGGTATCGGTGTGGCCGACGATGGTGATGCGTGACTGCTGGCCCTTGCGCGCCGCATCGATCGCCGAAGTGATCACGGTCAGGTCCTCGGCCGTCAGCGTCCAGGAATCCCAGTCGAAATAGACTGTGTAGTCGGCCGCCGGTGCTGAGGCAGCGACCGGTGCGGGCGCCACGGGCGCGGGCGCCGGCGCCGGATTGAGGTCGCGTTCCAGGCGCGCCAGCGAGCGGTCAAGCGAGCTGCGGCAGGCCAGCGAAGCGTTGTGCTGGGCGTCGACGCGGCCGTTCATGATCCAGCAGTCGAAGTCGACCTGGGCACGAGCGGCGTCTTCGGGTGCCTTCTCGCGGCCCTCGTCGAGCGCCTTGAGCAGCCGGATGCGGACCGCCTCGGCATCGCTGTCGTTGTCGGGGGCGGCTTCAGGCAGCACTTCGTCGCCCTTTGCGGCGGCGATTGCCTTGTCGGCATAGGCCTGGGCCAGGTCGGCGATATCGCTGCTGGTGCCGGTCAGCGACATCGAGCCGCCGGCGTCGAAGGCTGTGCCGCCGGAGGAGGAAGAGGCATCGCCGAAGGAGCGCGCGATATAGCCGTAGTCCTTGAACAGCGCCTGGGAGAACGGCCCGCCGGTGGGCGTGGTGGCGTCCAGCTCGTCGGAGATCGACGTGCCGGCGCAGGCCGCCAGCGTCATCGCCAGGGCCAGCGCGGGCAGGATCCGGAGCAAATTCAGTCGCGATACAAACGCCATTTCGGGGGTCTCCGGCAGGGTGGCAAATACAGGGGGAACGACAAATCGCGCCGTTCCTATAGCGCGCGCCGCAGCCAAGGTTAAGTCCCGTCGTGAAATGGGCAAAAAAGGCTAAGTAGGGCCCGGCCGCGGTAACCTTGTGTTGACCCTCCCGGCTGTACAAAAGCAACCGAGGCAATAGTTTGGGGACCGGACCATAGCCGGTCAGGTATTTTCCATGGCAACAGACCGCGAGCGCGTGGTTGCCCAGGCGAGAGCCGAACGGCGCCGGTACCTGCGCGTGCGCGTCGATCTGCCCGGCCGGCTGTTCGTGCCCGCCGAGGAGCGCGAAGCGCAATGCCAGATCACCGATCTTTCGCCGGGCGGGGCGCAGGCAACATGCGCGTTCGTTCCCGCAGCTGAGGCGCAAATCGTCCTCTACATCGACGGCTTCGGCCGCTTCGAAGGCGTCGTGGCGCGCCCGGGTGAGGGTAAATTCGGCGTCAAGTTCATCTGCTCGGCGCTCAAGCGCGAGCGGGTGGCCGAACAGCTCACGCTCTACATGAACGGCGGAATCGTCGACGAAGCGGCGCTGCGCCGCCACGAGCGCGAGCCGACCAAGGGACTGGCGCGCTTCACCCGCGCCAATGGCGACATTGTCGCCTGCGAGGTTCTCGACCTGTCGCTGAGCGGCGTCTCGCTCAAGACCGAGGCGCGTCCGCCGATGGGCGAGACGGTGCTGATCGGGCAAATGGCCGGCCGCATCGTGCGCCATCACGAAAACGGCGTCGCCATCGAATTCGTCGGCGGCAACGGCGCCGCCGCCGAGCGCGAAAAGGCCAAGCTCAGCGTCGTGCGCTGAGGTCTGCATTCCATACGCTAGAGAAACGGATTGTCTTGCATCGGCTCCGAGATGCCGAGACTCTTGCGCTTCTTCTTTGAAAGACCCGACGCGACGAGCGCATGCGCGCGCGTCAGATATTCGCGCAGCTCCTTCGGCTTGAGCGGCGACAATCCCGCCATCGCGACCCAATGGGCGCGTGCCAGATAGGGGCATGGTGCGATGCCGTCGATCTCAATCAAAATCCGCGCGCTGGTTTCGCCCGCCTTGAACCACACCCCGCTGGGTCTGCCGCCGTCCATCACGATCATCGCGAACATCTTGCCGCCGACCTTGAAGACTCGGGACTCGCTCCATGGCGTGTGCACGCTGGTAGCAGGCAGCGACAGGCAATGGGATTCGACGGAGGCGTAGCTCACGGCTCGTCCGGGAGCTCGGGAAGGCCGAGCCGCGCGCGCGCAGCTCTGTAGTGTCGCGGCTTGATCGATCGGGAGACGAGGCCGATGGCGAGGGCCAGCACCGCGGCGTCGTCGGTGAAGCCGATGACGGGCAGGAAATCGGGAATCGCATCGAACGGCATCACGAAATAGGCCAGCGCCGCCAGCAATACGCCACGGACGCGGCCGGGCGTCGTGGGATCGGCGACGCAGAACCAGGCGGCCGCGAGGTCCTCGCTGAACGGGATCTGGCCCGCGACCGTGAACAGCTTGGTCCAGAAGTCGCGCTCGACGGTGCGCTCGTTGCGCGCGATGATCGCCGGTAGCTGGATCGCGGTCGGATCGGGAATGGCCATGGGCTCAATATCGGGCCGGCGCCGCGGGATGAAAAGGGGGTGCCATGGATTCGCCGGAACGTCTGAGTGTTTCGCAGCCGCTCGCCAAGCTGCTCGGCGTCGAAATCCTCGAGGCCGACAAGAACCGCGTGTTCGGGCGGCTGCTGGTACGCGAGGAGATCTGCACCGGCTGGCACACCATCCATGGCGGCGCGATCATGGCCTTCGCCGACACGCTGGGCGCGACGGGAGCCTATCTCAACCTGCCCGAAGGCGCCTCGACCACCACCATCGAGAGCAAGACCAATTTCATCGCGCCGGCGAAAGCCGGAACAGTGGTGACGGCGGAATCGCTGCCCATCCATATCGGCCGGCGCAGCTCGGTCTGGCAGACGAAAATCAGCCGCGACGACGGCAAGCTCGTCGCCATCGTCACCCAGACGCAGATGGTGCTCTAGCCTTCCGCCACGTCAGGCTTTGCGCGGCGCAGGCGGCGGTCTAAAACCCCTGCACAACAAAATTCAGGGAAGGGCGTCACATGGAACTCAATTCCTCGGTTTCCGCCGTCATCACCGGCGGCGCGTCGGGCCTCGGCGAAGCGACCGCGCGGGCGCTCGCCAAGCACGGCGTCAAGGTCGCGCTGTTCGATCTGCAGAAGGACAAGGGCGAGAAGCTGGCGGCCGAGATCGGCGCGACCTTCTGCGAAGTGAACGTCACCAATGACGAGAGCGTCGCGGCCGGCTTCGTCAAGGCGCGCGCGGCCAACGGGCAGGAGCGCATTCTCGTCAACTGCGCCGGCACCGGCAACGCGGCCAAGACCGCGTCGCGCGACAAGAAGACCGGCGAGATCAAATTCTTCCAGGCGAAAGACTTCGACCGCATCATCCAGATCAACCTGGTTGGCACCTTCCGCTGCATCGCGATGAGCGCGGCCGGCATGCTGACGCTCGAGCCGCTGCCCGGCGGCGAGCGCGGCGCCATCGTCAACACCGCCTCGGTCGCGGCGCAGGACGGACAGATCGGACAGGCGGCCTATACCGCGTCGAAAGCCGGTATCAACGGCGTGACGCTGGTCGTCGCGCGCGACCTCGCCCAGGAAGGCATCCGCTGCAATACGATCATGCCGGGTCTGTTCAACACGCCGCTGCTTGCCGCCGCGCCCGATCAGGTCAAGCAGGCGCTCGGCGCGCAGGTGCCGTTCCCGCCGCGTCTCGGCAATCCGCCGGAATATGCGAGCCTTGCGCTGCAGATGATCACCAACAGCTATTTCAACGGCGAATGCGTGCGGCTCGACGGCGCGATCCGCATGGCGCCGAGATAGACCGATGAGTGTGGCAGACATTTCGGTCTGGGCGGGATTCTTCGCAATCGTCGCCCAGATCGGCGCCACGCTCGCAGGCCTGCTGTTCGTCGGGCTCACCATAAGTCTCGGCCATGTTCTGGCCGCGCGCGGCTATCTGGCGCGTGCGTTCGCGGCACTGTTCCTGCAATTGAACATCCTGCTGCTGGGATTGTTCGGTCTGGTGCCGGGCCAGCCGCCCGCCATTCTGGGGGCCGAATTCATCGTCACGGGTCTGGCGCTTCTGGCCGGCATTTCCGCCTTCTCGCGAAATTTCCCCGAAGACGGGAATTCGGCTGTCCTGGGCAGCGGCATTCCGCGCGTGATGCGCACGGTCCTGATGCTGTGCGGCACATTGTTTCCCGTCGCCAGCGGGATCGCGCTGATCGCGGGCTGGCATGGCGCGCTTTATCTGCTGGTCCCGGGCATCGTCGCCTGCGTCTATCCGGCTGTGGGTTACGCCTGGGTGTTCGCGGTCGAGATTCCCCGGCGCAAGCAGGGCGAAACGGATTTCTAGCCGGCAGGCGCGTCGAGCAGGCCGTCGCCGCTGTCGAGCTCGACGAGAAAATCCTGTTCGAGGTAACGCGGGATCTTCTCCCATTCGCGCAGCACACGCACGCGAAAGGGTTCGCTCTCCCACCAGCGCTCCGCCGGCACGCCGAACAGATTCACCGGCAGCAGCATCCGCCGCACCGCCGGCCAGTGCCGCTTCAGCGTCATCAGATAGCGCCGCGACGACGAAATCTTTCCGACCGCAATCAGGGAGGCGATGTTGCCGAGGCCGTATTCGGCGTCGATCAGCGGCAGCGCCTTCGCCACATTGTCGCCGGTGTTGGTCGATTCGCGCTCGCACAAGATGGCGGATGCGGGGACGCCGCGCCCCACCAGCCGCTGCTTCATGTCGTCGGACTCGGCGAGGTCATGGCCCAGCGTCGCGCCGCCTGCGATGACGATGCGGGGAAAATAGCCGGCGCGAAAATGATCGGCGACGGCGTCGGCGAACGCATCCTCGGCATCACGCGTGCCGAACACGAAGCACAGGTCCGCCGGCGCGATCGCCGTGCGCACAATGACATAGGCCCCGATCCGATCGCATTGCGGACGATAAGCCCCGTCGCTCACCGCGCCGCCAGCTCATGGATCTGGCTGTTGGCCAGCGTCAGCTTGGCGATGGAGAGATCGCCGGTGCGTTCGAGCTCTTCCAGGAAGCTCTTGGTGCGCGCGAGCATCTCGGCATGGGCCTGCGCCCACGCATCCGCAGCCATCGCGCCGTCGGCGCGGGTGCGGTCCATCTTGTCGCCTTCGAACTTGGCGAGCACCTGCGCGGTCAGCGCGCGCTGACCCGCGAACAGGTCGTCGACGAGGCGCCGGATCGCCAGCCGGTCCCAATGCTCGCTCGCCGTGATGCGCAAGGCGAGGCCGCGCAAGCGGTCGATGCCGACGAGCGCGCCGACCGCGAAATAGGCGCCGGCGACAAGATCGATGTCGAGATTGCGGGCATGGGCGAGCTGCACGATTTCGGGGGCGGTGCTCCACAGCAGCAACGCCGCGACATCGTCGGCCACGTCATGCGGCACGCCGGCATCCTCCAGCACCTTGATGTGGTCGACGGTGTCCTGCATCTCGTAGGGCGAGACCAGCGAGGAGAAGGTTCCGCGCAGGCTGTCGACGCCGGCGCGATAGCGCCCCACTGCGTCGGCGAGATCGGCGGTGGGCGGCACGTTGACGAGGAACCACAGGCCGAGCCGGCGCAGCAACTCGGCGATGTCGGCATACATGCCGGTCTGGATGGCGGCGGGGATTTTCCCGTCGAGCTTGTCGATGCGCTCCTTGAGCGCGCCGAGCCCGAAGGCGCCCTCGGCCACGACAAAAGCGCGCGCGACGCGGCTGGCCGGGGCGCTGGAGACTTCCTTCATGCGCTGGACGAAGACGGGCCCGGCGAGATTGACGATCTTGTTGGCGAGGACGGTCGCGATGATCTCGCGGCGCAAGCGGTGATGCATCATCTCGTCGGGGAAGCGCGACACGGCGGCGGGCGGGAAATAGCCCGTCAGTTCGGCGGCGAAATAGGATTCGTCGGGCAGGCCTGATGCGGCGATCTCCGAATCCAGATCGAGCTTGGCATAGGCGAGCAGCACCGCGAGCTCTGGCCGCGTCAGTCCGCGGTTCTCCTGCGCGCGCTTGCGCAGGTCCTCGTCGCTGGGCAGGAATTCGACGGCGCGGTCGAGCTTGCCGCGGCGCTCGAGGTCGCGGATGAAGCGGCCATGGCTGTCGATGTCGCGGCTGGCGCGCGACTGCGCCACCGACAGCGCGAGCGTCTGATCGTAATTGTCGCGCAGCACATGGGCGGCGACGTCGTCGGTCATCTCTTCGAGCAGCGCGTCGCGCGCGCCGTCGGGCAGTTCGCCGCGGCGTAGCGGCCCGCTGAGAAGGATTTTCAGATTCACTTCGTGGTCGGACGTATCGACGCCGGCGGAATTGTCGATCGCGTCGGTGTTGATGCGTCCGCCCTTGAGCGCGTATTCGACGCGGCCCAACTGCGTGACGCCGAGATTGGCGCCCTCGCCCAGCACCTTGGCGCGCAGATCGGCGCCGTTGACGCGGATCGCGTCGTTGGCGCGGTCGCCCGCATCGGCATTGCTCTGCGACGACGCCTTCACATAGGTGCCGATGCCGCCAAACCATAGGAGATCGACGTCGGCCTTGAGCAGCGCTTTCATCAGATCGCCCGGCGGCACGCGGTCCCGGGCGAGACCGGCCAAGGCTTTCACCTCGGGCGAGACCGCGATCTCCTTGGCGCTGCGCGCGAACACGCCGCCGCCCTTGGAGATCAGCGCCTTGTCGTAATCCGCCCAGCTCGAGCGCGGCAGGTCGAACAGCCGCTTGCGCTCGGCCCAGCTTTTCGCGGGATCGGGATCGGGATCGAGGAAGATGTGGCGATGGTCGAACGCCGCGACCAGCCGCGTGCATTTGGAAAGCAGCATGCCGTTGCCGAACACGTCGCCCGACATGTCGCCGACGCCCACGGTGGAGAACGGCTCGTTCTGGATGTCGCGGCCGAGCTCGCGGAAGTGGCGCTTGACCGCTTCCCAGGCGCCGCGCGCGGTGATGCCCATCTTCTTGTGGTCGTAGCCGTGCGACCCGCCCGACGCGAACGCATCGCCCAGCCAGAAGCCGCGCGACTCCGCAATGCCGTTGGCGATATCGGAGAATGTCGCGGTGCCCTTGTCGGCAGCGACGACGAGATAGGGATCGTCGCCGTCGTGGCGCATCACATCGGGCGGCGCGATCACCGAGCCGTCGGTGTGCAGGTTGTCGGTCAGATCGAGCAGCGCGCCGATGAAGCATTTGTAGGCCGCGATGCCGGCGGCCTGCGATTCCTCGCGCGTCGCGTTCACCGGCATGCGCTTGGGATAGAACCCGCCCTTGGCGCCGACCGGCACGATGACGGCGTTTTTCACCTGCTGCGCTTTCACCAGCCCGAGAACTTCGGTGCGGAAATCCTCGCGCCGGTCGGACCAGCGGATGCCGCCGCGCGCGACGCGGCCGAAGCGCAGATGTACACCCTCGACTTGCGGCGCATAGACGAAGATCTCGACCAGCGGGCGCGGCGCAGGCAAATCCTCGAGGCGCTGGGAGTCAAGCTTGATGGCGAGATAGGACGGCGGCGCACCGGTCGCGTCGCGCTGGAAGAAATTGGTGCGCAGGATGCAATCGACGACATTGCGCAGGCGGCGGATGATGCGATCGTCGTCGAGGCTCGTCACGTCGTTGAGCGCGGCGTCGATACGCGTCTGGATCGTCTTGGCGCGCGCCTCGGCTTCGGCGGCATCCTTGCCCGGATCGTTGTTGGCGTAAAACAGCTCGACGATGCGCGTCGCGATGTCGGGATTGCGCGCCAACGCCTGCTCGAGATAGTCCTGGCTGAAGCCGAAGCCCGCCTGGCGCAGGAATTTGGCGCAGGCGCGCAGGATGGTCACGTCGCGCCACGACAGCCCGGCGCCGACCACCAGCTTGTTGAAGCCGTCGCTCTCGGCTTGGTCGCAGACGACGGCATGAAACGCTTCCTCGAACGGAGCCTTGATCTCCGGCGATTCCGCGGGACCTTCGTCGGCGCGCTCCATTACGAAATCGAGCACGGCGGCCTCGCCCGCCCAGCCGTCGCCGGTCTTGAACGACATCGGATAGGAATCCTCCGCGATGACACGGAAGCCCAGATTCTCGAACACCGGCAGCAGCGCCGACAGCGGCGGCATCGCGCCGAGGCCATAGAGTTTGAGGCGCAGCGCGCTGTGGGCGTCGAGCGGACGGCGATAAACACGGACCTTGAGCCCAACCGGTTCTCGCGTGAGCGACTCGATTTCGCTCAGATCGCGAACGGCTTCCTCGGGCGCGAACGCGTCGCGATAGCGCGCGGGGAACGCAACGGCATGGCGATGATGCAGCTGATAGCCTTCGGCTTCGCCATGCTCGCGGATCAGGGCGGCGGCAAAGCCGTCATCCCAGGTGCGGATCGCGGCGCGGATGTCGGCTTCCAGCAGATGCGCATCGACATGCGGCCGCGGGCCTTCGTTGCGGCCCACGATGTAATGCACGCGCGCGAGCAGGGATTCGTCCAGCGTCGGCGTCGCCGCCGACATGCGGCCGTCGAATGCCCTGGCGAGGATCTCATGGACTTTCTCGCGCGCCAGCGTGTCGTAGCGGTCGCGCGGCACGAAAACGAGGGCGGAGACGAAGCGGTCGAAGCGGTCGAAGCGCAGGAAGACGCGCACCTTGGGCCGCTCGCCCAGGCGCAGGATGCCCATCGCGGTGACGAACAGCTCTTCCTCTTCGACCTGGAACAGCTCGTCGCGCGGATAGGAGTCGAGAATATGCGCCAGCGCCTTGCCGTCGTGGCTGCCGGGCGCCAGACCCGCGCGCGCGGTGACGTGATCGACCTTGCGGCGCAGCAGCGGAATTTCGTTCGGGCGGCGGCTGTAGGCGCCGGAGGTGAACAGGCCGACGAAGCGGCGCTCGCCGGTCAGCTTGCCCTTGGCATCGAACATCTTCACGCCGACGTAATCCATATGCACGCGGCGATGCACCAGACTACGCTCATTGGACTTGGTGATGATCAGCGGCTGCGGCTGCGTGAGGAAGGCGCGCACTTCAGGGGTCAGCCGCGCGCGGTCGCCACCGCGACGGATGACGCGGGTCTCGAGATCTTGGAGCACGCCGAGCCCGCTCGTTTCGATCGGCGCGAGCCGGCCGCCGTCGGCGTCGCTATAGGCATAGTCGCGGCAGCCCAGGAATGTGAAGTGATCGTCGCCCAGCCATTCGAGGAAGGCGAGACTTTCGCTCAGTTCCTCCGCCGAGACTTGCGGCGGGCTCTGGCGCAGCTGCGCGGTGGTTTCCTTGAGCGCCGCGACCATCTTCTTCCAGTCGCGCACGGCCAGGCGCACCTGGGCGAAGACCTGGTTCGCCCCGTCGCTGAGCGCCTTGCGGCGCTCGGCGTCCAGGATCGGATCGAGGACCAGCACGATGACGCTTTCGCGCGTCAGGTTCGCGGTCTTGCCGCGCGCGCCGGAGGCATCGCGCTCGGCCTGCATAATGGGATGGAACAGCGCGTGGATGCGCACGCCATGGGCCGCGATCTCGGCGACCAGCGAATCGAACAGGAACGGCATGTCGTCGTTGACGGCGACGAGGATGGTTTCCTTGCGCGCGTGATCGCGCGCCTGCGCGGCGAAATCGAACAGCGCGATCAGCGTGCCACCGGGCTTGCGGATGGCGGAATGGGCGAACACTTCGCTCGCCAGCGCGGCCAGCGATTCCGGCGCGTAGCGGATGACGTCCTCGGGCGGCGCACCGCGATAGAACGCCTCGAAGAACGACGCCGCAGGCGATTGTTTGAGAAGCTTGCCGGCTTGGTCCAGCGCGGCCGCGGCTTTGGCTTCGTCGTCATGGGCCACCACCGCCGCGTCGGCAGGATCGGCGATGCGGACGGCTTCAGGTGTCATGATCTTCCGGCGTGAAACGACGCGCTATTCTGGCGCGCCGGAACCTAACGCCGCGTAAGCCCCGACCCAAGCTGAAAATGCGACCTTAACGCAGCGCAAGACCGGCCGGACGAACCGCCGGCCCTGGCCGAAAAACCCTTTCCATCCAGATGCTTAGCGCTCCAATCGCGGCGCAGGCCGCAACCACCAGCCCGGCCTCAGTCAGCCCGCCACCAAGCGGGCGCAGCAGGACGGCGAGCGCTGTGAGCAGCGCGGCGGGCGCCACGAAGTACTGCATCTGAACCCGCGACTGCAGGAACCCCGCGACCAGCGCGCACGGCCCGGCGGCGAAGGCCGCGACCGCGGCGGTGCCCCAGCTCGCCGGCAGCATCAGGAACGCGCCAGCGCCCCAGGCGAATCCGGCAAAGAACAGCACTGCGCAGAGATCGGCCGCGAAGCTGCGCAAGCCCGCAAGTTCGAACGGCGCGGCCATCGCGAGCGCATAGATGCGCCAGATGGCGGCGATGCCCGCACCCACCAGCAGCAGCCAGACGGCGGTTTGCGCCAGCGGCACGGCGCCAAATGTGAGCGCGGCTGTGAGCGCGGCGCAGCCGGCGAAGCTGGCCATGATTTGCGGTGCGCGTCCGAGAAGATTGGCGAGCATTGCGGTCTCCTGTGCTTCATCGTGCAGCCGCGCCAGCTGGGCGAGACGGATGCGCGGATCGAGAGTTCTCCCGACGGGGAACGCAGGCAACGCGGTCTGGGGCGTTTCGAAGGGTTCTGCCGACATGAAGTTCCCCGCAGGCGATTGCGGGATTACGCTCGGCCTGGAGCGTTAAGAATGTCTTAATGACGCTTGTCCCCTGATTCGGTTCCCGGCTGGGAGGTTTTCCACAAGTTAGCGATGGATCAGGCCGACCGCATCATCGCCGCGCTCAAGCTGAAGCCGCACCCCGAAGGCGGGCACTATCGCGAGACGTTTCGCGACGCTGTGAAGGGCCGCGCGCACTCCACCGCGATCTATTTCCTTCTGAAGCGCGGCGAGGTTTCGCATCTGCATCGCGTCGACGCCGCGGAGGTCTGGCATTTCTATGCCGGCGCGCCGTTGGAATTGACGATCGTTTCTTCAAAAGGAAAACGACGCATGGTGCTGGGCGCCGATCTTTCGAAAAAGCAGCGGCCGCAGATCGTGGTGCCGGCGCACCATTGGCAATCGGCGCGCACATTGGGCGCCTTCACGCTGGTGGGCTGCACGGTGGCGCCGGGATTTGAATTTTCGGGTTTCGAGATCGCTGCTAGTGCGGATGCGCCAGTACCATCGGCAACGCGTGCGCGATCGCGCGTGACGAGGCGCAGCCGGCGAAGCCGCGCCCGGGATTGAACGTCACCACCAGCGTCCTGCCATTGAGCGCCAATGCCGGCCGGCCGCCGGACGGCATCAAAGCGACCGTGTCGACGCGCTGGGCCAGCGCATCGCGCGCCTGCGGTGACGTCGCGAACCGGTCGAGGCCGCGCGCCGCGTTTTCCATCGCGGCATAGGCGAAGGATCGAGTCAGGTTGACGCCCAGCGCGTCCCAATCCGCGGTGAAGGCGAGCTTGAGCCGGCGCGTATAGGCGAAGCGCTGCGCAAGGTCGCCGGCTTCGTTCTGCAGGCTGGAAAAATCGATCATGGGCCGCGTCGGCGGCGCTGCGTCGCCGCTGCGCACGGCGGGCAAGCCGCCCGGTTGCGCATCGGTGTAGAGCGTCAACCCGCCCCAGACCGTCACCTGGATCGCGGTTTCGCCGGAGTCGTATTTGAGCAGGCGGCCGCCCAGCGAAGCGTGGTCGGCGTAAAGCACGAACACTTCGGGCGCGCCGTCGAAACGCAGCAGGAAATAGCCGTCGCCGACATTGAGCGAGAACTTCACGCGGTCGCCGGCGATATAGGCGCCGGGATCCACATTGGCGAGGCGGTCGCCTGCGAGGCGCTGCGAAATGGTGTCCTGCGCGCGCGCAACGCCGCCCGCGAACGACGCGAGACCGACGCAAACCACAATCGCAAGCAGAGGCTTTCCCATACGCATCATTGTCTCTTGCGCGTCTCTCGCGCGTTGCTCGCGCGCGCGAAACATGGTCTGCGCGCCCGCCCCCTCAGGCTTGGGCGTTATCCGGTGGGAATGGGGCAGGATTAAGGAGTGGATGTTTACAGATCGTCGAAGCGTCCGCCGCGGCCCTTTCCCGCTGCGAAACGCGCGGCGCCGTCGCGCGATTCCCCGCTGCGCAGGGTTGCATAGCCATGCGCGGCCTCGTTGCTCATCGCATGCTGCCAGCCGAGATCGAATTGTTCGTATACGGATAGTCTGTCGCCTTTCAGGCAGCGCTGGGGAAACTTCGCGATATCGTGCGCCAGCGCTTCGGCCGCCTTGCGCGCCGCGCCTTTGGGCACGACACGATTGGCGAGGCCCATCGCGAAGGCTTCCATCGCGCCGACCGGGCGGCCGGTAAGGATCATGTCGAGCGCGCGACTGGCCGATCAGGCGCGGCAGGCGCACCGTGCCGCCGTCAATCAGCGGCACGCCCCAGCGCCGGCAGAACACGCCGAAGGTCGCGTCATCCTCCGCCACGCGCAGATCGCACCACAGCGCGAGCTCCAAACCACCCGCCACGGCATAACCCGACACCGCCGCGATCACGGGCTTGGAGAGCCGCATCCGCGTCGGGCCCATCGGCGCGTCGGCAATGAGAGGATCGTACTTCTGCTTGAGCACGGTGACGCGGTTGCCGCGCCCCTTGGCCACGCCTTTCAGATCGGCGCCGGCGCAAAACGTGCCGCCCGCGCCCCACAGCACGGCGGCCAAAGCCTTGTCGTCACGTTCGAATTCGAGAAAGGCCTGCGCCAGGGCTTCGGCCGTCGGGCGGTCAACGGCGTTGCGCGCGGCAGGGCGGTCGATGATGACGGTGGTTACCGGCCCGTCGCGCTCGACGCGCACATTTGTCATAGCGGTCATCGCCGTTTCTCCTTGGCTTTGAGGGCCATCTTAACTAAACCACGCGCAGATTTGGCGCATAGCCTTCACCCGCGCGAGGCCATCCCGTGACGACCCATCCCGACAGCTTCAAATCCCGCAAAACCCTCACCGCCGGCGGCAAAAGCTACGCCTATTTCAGCCTGCCGGCCGCGGAGAAGAACGGGCTCAAGGGCATTTCGCGATTGCCCTATGCGATGAAGGTGCTGCTCGAGAATCTTCTGCGCAACGAGAACGGCCAGTCGGTGGTCGCCGACGATCTCAAGGCGATGGCGGCCTGGCTCAACGACAAGCGATCCGACCGCGAGATCGCGTTCCGCCCGGCGCGCGTGTTGATGCAGGACCTGACCGGCGTGCCGGCAGTGGTCGATCTCGCGGCGATGCGCGAGGCGACAATTGCGCTCGGCGGCAATCCGAAACGCATCAATCCGCTCTGCGCGGTCGATCTTGTGATCGATCATTCGGTCATGGTCGATTCCTTCGGCAAGCCGGGATCGTTCGAGAAAAACGTCGAACGCGAATTCGAGCGTAACGGCGAGCGCTACGCGTTCCTGCGCTGGGGGCAAAAGGCATTTAACAATTTCCGCGTCGTGCCGCCCGGCACCGGCATCTGCCACCAGGTGAATCTCGAATATCTCGGCCAGACGGTTTGGACGCGCAAGCGCAAGGAAGGCAACAAGACCGTCGAATACGCGTTT
>DATNNS010000342.1:0-4946 GCA_035601715.1 Rhizomicrobium sp. | reverse complement strand
CATTGCCTGCGGGCGGTCCGCACAACGCGGTTCGCGTCTATCGCGTAGTGGGCGCCGATGCGCGATAATCCGGCGCCGCCGATCCAATTGCGCTCTTTGCCCGTATAAGGCTCATGCGAAAGCTGTTTTCCGCCGCCGTTTTTGTGCTTGCCGCCGGCGCGCTCGCAGCCAGCGCGGCGCCGATCACGTATACCGAACTGCTGTCGCGTCCACGCCCGGCGGCCACGGTGGATTTCAGTTACGGCCGCGAACCCGGACAATATGGCGAACTGTTCCTGCCGCGAGGAAACGGCCCACATTCCGTCGTCGTGATGATCCATGGCGGCTGCTGGATGGCGAGCCTCCCGGGCGTGGAGCTGATGGACTACATCGCGGGCGATCTGCAGGCGCGCGGCTTCGCGGTGTGGAACATCGAATATCGCCGCCTGGGCGCGCCGGCCGGCGGCTATCCCGGCACATTCCAGGACGTCGCCCATGGCATCGACGCGCTGCGGCAGCTCGCGCCGAAATACCAACTCGATCTGAAGCGCGTGGTTGTCGTCGGACATTCCGCGGGCGGGCATCTGGCGCTGTGGGCGGCGGCGAGATCGCGTCTGCCCAAAACCAGTGCGCTCTACCAAAGCGATCCATTGCCTATCGCGGGCGTGGTGAGCCTGTCAGGCATCGGCGATCTGCAAGCCTCACGCGGCGGCGGCGATGCGTGCGGCGGCTCGGATACGATCGATGCGATCGTCGGAGCGGCGTCGCCATCGCACCCCGACGTCTATGCCGATACCTCGCCGGCCTCGCTCGTTCCCATCGGCGTGAAACAGATCGTCGTCACCGGCAGCCTCGACAGGCTCGTGCCGGCGATCTTCGCGCATGGCTATGCGGATAAGGCCACGGCGGCGGGCGATGACGTTCAGCTGCTGGAAATTTCCGGCGCCGGACATTTCGAACTGATCGATCCGGCGTCGCAGGCGTGGCAGCGGATCGCGCCCGCCATCGCGGCGCTCGCGAAATAAGGCTCAGGCCCGCGTCGCGGCGCGCAATCGCAAAAGTCCCAGCACGGCATGCAGATGCGGCGCGGGCTGGCCGGCACGGCCCGCGATCTCCGCCAGCGCGCCGAGAAGCGGGCCGATCTCGATATCGCGCCCGGCTTCCCAATCGCGCAGCATCGAGGTCTTGATGTCGCCGAGCCGGATCGTCACCGCCATGCGCTCCTCGGGCGTCATCGCGATGGGCAGGCCGATGACGGTTCCGAGATCCTGCATCTCCAGCATCATCGCGCGCACCAGCCCGCGCACGCCGGGATCGGACAGCATGCGCGTGGTGGTGGCGCCGGTGAGCACGCTCAAGGGGTTCATCGTCATGTTGCCCCACAGCTTCGCCCAGATGTCGTGCCGGATATGTTCGCTGACGACGACGCGCACGGGGCTTTCGCCGAATGCGGCGGCGAGATCGCCGCAACGCTGCGACGGCACCCCGTCCGGCTCGCCGAAGATGAGCCGGTCTTCGCCCTGCACCTCCACGACGCCCGGTCGCGGCGTCCAGGCGCTGGCATGAACGACGCAGCCGATGACGCGCTCGGGCGCGATCGCGCGTGCGGTCATGCCGTCGGGATCGACGGCAGATAGCGAGAGCCCGGAAAGCGGCACGCCGGGAACCTGGAAGAACCACCACGGGATTCCGTTGATCGCCGGAATGACAGTCGTATCGGGACCAAGCAGCTTTTCGATGGCCGGCGCGACAGCGGGGATGTTCTGCCCCTTCACGGCGACGATCACGGCATCCGGTTGGCCCAGCGCTGCGGGATCGGCGGACACCGCAAGCCGATAGACGTCTTCGGCCTCGCGCCGGCGCACGCGCAAGCCATCGGCCCGCAAAGCCGCCAGCGTTTCGCCGCGCGCGAACAGCGAAACATCCGTGCCGGCGCGCACGAGCATTCCCGCGATCCAGCCGCCCACCGCGCCCGCGCCGACGACGCAGACTTTCACGGCGCGTGATCCTTCGCGATCCAGTCCGCCACGATCCGCCATTGGCTCTCGCCGTCGAGGTCGCGCAGCAGCATGTGGTAGCCGTTGTCGTCGCGATGCACTTCGGCGCGCGGGCCGAGCGCCTTGATCGTGGCTTCGGTCGGCGCCGCGGGGATCACCTGGTCGTTGGCGCCGTAAAGAAACAGGATCGGCGGCGGACTTTCGAGATGGGCGGGCGCCTGGCGCGCTTCGTCCATCAGGTTGACGAGGCCATAGACCTGATCGGCGCGGGCGGAGTGCTGATAGAGCGGATCGCGCGACAGCTTGCGCAGCTCCGCGATGTTGTCGCAGGCGACGATGTGCAGTCCCTCGCCCGAAAAATGCATGGCCGGCATCACATGGGCGGCGAACCACAGCGCGGCGCGATAGACGGCCGGCATGTCGTCGCGCGACCACACCGCGGGCGCGATCAGGATGGCGCCGGCGATGCGCGGCGGGCGCGGGCTCGCGAGCGCCGACAGCACAACCGCGCCGCCCATGCTTTCGCCCAGGGCATAGACCGGAATGCCGGGATAGCGAGCGCGCGCGGCTTCGACCGCATCGTCCAGATCCTGGCGCATCGCATCCGAGCCCGCCCACACGCCCGGATTGGGCGCGGCGCCGAAACCGCGCTGGTCGTAGGCGAGCGTGGTGATGCCATGCGCCGCCCACCACGGGCCGGGCAGATCGAAGGCCTGCGAATAATCGCTCATGCCGTGCAGCGCGACGACGATGGCCTTGGGATGATCGGCATCCCAGTGGCGCAGCGGCAGGCGCAGACCGTCGCGCGTCACGAACGCGTCGGTTTCGATGGACGGCGTGGTGCTTTGCAAGCCGGTCGCGGCGATCTGCGGCGCGCAGGACGCGAGTGCGATCAGTCCGAGAGCAGCCGCCGCACGCGCCGCCGCAAGTAAGGGAGCAGCTCTTCCGCGAACCATGGATTTCCCTTCAGCCAGGCATTGTTGCGCCACGACGGATGCGGCATGGCGATGTAGTGCGGCGCGTATTCGCGCCAGGCCTTCACCGTCTCCGTCATAGTCGATTTCCGCCGCGCGCCCAAATACCAGTCCAACGCGTACTGGCCGACAAGCAGCGTCGTCGCGAATTCCGGGCGCGCCGCCAACAGACGAGCCCGCCACGTCGCGGCGCAGATTTTGGGCGGCGGCAGATCGTGGCCGGCCGCGTCATAGCCCGGAAAGCAGAACGCCATCCCGGCCAGCGCGACCTTGCCTTCATCATAGAACGTGTCGCGATCCACACCCATCCAGTCGCGCAACCGGTCGCCGCTGGCGTCGTTGAACGAAAGCCCCGTCTCATGCACGCGCAGTCCCGGCGCTTGCGATGCGATGCAGATTTTCGATTTGGCGCCGACATGCAGAACGGGTCGCGGCACCAGAGTCGCCTCGCAAATCCGGCAGGCGCGGATTTCGCGCAGCAGCTTCGGCAGGCTTTCTGGTTTCATTCCTCGCCGCGCAACAGATTGCGTGCGATCACGAGCTGCTGGATTTGGCTGGTGCCTTCATAGATGCGGAAAATTCGGACGTCGCGGTAGAAGCGTTCGATGCCGTAATCCGCGACATAGCCTGCCCCGCCGAAGATCTGCACCGCGCGGTCGGCGATGCGCCCTACCGCTTCGGAGGCGAAATATTTGGCGCAGGCCGCTTCCATGGTGACGCTCTCGCCCGCGTCGCGCTTTTTCGCGGCATCGAGCACCATGCAGCGGGCGGCATAGGCTTCCGTCTTGCAATCGGCGAGCATGCCCTGGATCAGCTGGAAATCGCCGATGCGTTGGCCGAACTGCTCGCGCTCGCGCGCATAGGCGACGCATTCGCGGATCAGCCGCTCGGCGACGCCGACGCAGACGCCGGAGATATGCAGCCGCCCGCGGTCGAGCACCTGCATCGCCACCTTGAAGCCTTCGCCTTCCGCGCCGAGCCGCAGGCTTGCCGGCACGCGCGCATTCTCGAAGATCACGTCGCAGATGTGGGCGCCCTGCTGGCCCATCTTCCTTTCCGGCTTGCCGACCGACACGCCCGGCGTGTTCGCCGGCACGATGAAGGCGGAGATTCCACCCGCACCCTTTTTCGCCGGGTCGCTCCGCGCCAGCAGCGTGAACATGCCGGCGCGGTTGGCATTGGTGATGAAGCGCTTGGTGCCGTTGACGACATAGTCGTCACCGTCCCGGATCGCCGTGGTGCGCACCGATGCCGCATCCGATCCCGCGCCCGGCTCGGTGAGTGCGAAGCTCGCGATCACGTCGCCGCTGGCGAGTTTGGGCAGCCATTCGCGCTTCTGCGCCTCCGTGCCGAACATCACCACGCCCTGGCTGCCGATGCCGACATTGGTGCCGATGACGGAACGGAAAGCGGGCGAGGTCTGGCCGAGTTCGAAGCAGACCAGCACCTCTTCTTCCAGGGTCAGGCCAAGGCCGCCATAGTCGGTGGGGATCGAAAGTCCGAACAAGCCGAGCGCGCGCATCTCGGCGATGACGGAATCCGGCACGCGGTCTTCCTCGGAAACCTTGGCCTCAACGGGCACGCACTTCTCGCGCACGAAACGGCGCACTGTTTCGATCAGCTGGTTTCGTGTTTCGATGTCGAGCGCCATGGCGGTCTCCGGATGCCGTCCGGAGCGAGCATAACGCATTGCCGGTTTTTCAGCGCAAGACCTGATCGCTGCTATAGGCGTAGACCGCCAGAACGAGCAGGTGATCGACCTGCTCGCCGTCTGCGCCCAGCGGCAGGATGACGGTCTCGTGGAAAAAGGCGCGTCCGTCGGTGCTGGGTTCGAACCAGCCGCGATAGGCGCGCGGTGCGGCGGCCTGGCAGGCATCGCGATAGACGCGATGCAGCATCCGGCCATAGCCGGGAAGAGTCGCGTCGATCTCGGCGGTCGTCTTGCCCTGGAAGGATCCGCCCTGGGCGGCCACGATGGCGTCGCCCACGATGCGGA
>DATNNS010000341.1:0-5153 GCA_035601715.1 Rhizomicrobium sp. | reverse complement strand
CTTGCCGATCCGCGCGCAAGTGGCACCCCGGCCGATCGGCGTGCTGCTCGGCCTGCAGGGCACGCTCAATCCGTTCTCCGCCCATCAGACGTTCGCGGAAATCAAGGACAAGCCGCTCACCGAGAAACTGCGCATCATGCGCGATCCGGCGTTCCGCGCGCGCATGTTCGCCGAGACCGATGCGCGCCAGAGCCATCCGCTGGCGCGCCGCGTGATGGCGTTCGAGCACATCTTCCCGCTCGGCGATCCGCCCAACTACGAGCCGCCGCGCGAAACCGCCATCGCCAACATCGCCGCGCGCCAAGGCCGCGCCGCGCAGGATGTCGCCTATGACATGCTGCTGGAAGACGGCGGCCGCGCGTTCCTGTTCATGCCTTTCGCCAACTATACGAATTTCAACCTGGACTGCTGCGGCGAGATGATCGCCCATCCCGATTGCGTGATGGGGCTGGGCGACGGCGGCGCCCATGTCGGCATCATTTCGGACGGCAGCTTCCCGACCTATCTGCTGACCCATTGGGGCCGCGACCGCGCCAGCGGCAAGTTCGATCTCGGCTATCTGGTCAAGCGCCAGACGGCGGATACCGCGCGCGCCGTCGGCCTGATGGATCGCGGCATCATCGCGCCCGGCATGAAGGCCGACCTCAACGTGATCGATTTCGACAAGCTGCGCGTCGACGCGCCCACCATGGCCTTCGATTTGCCGGCCGGCGGCAAGCGGCTGCTGCAGGGTGCGCAAGGCTACGTCGCCACCATCGTCTCGGGCGAGGTGACCTATCGGGGCGGCAAAGAGACCGGTGCGCTTCCGGGCAAGCTCGTGCGCGGACCACAAAGGCGGCCGGCGAACTAAGCCCCGCCCAGCAAGCTGGCCTGCCGCCCGAGCTTGGCCATCAGCCTGTCCAGCGTCACGCGTTCGTCCGGCGACAGCGCCGCGAGGAACAACTCTTCCAGGTGCAACGCCAGCGGCGCGATCTCGTCGTAGATCGCCCGGCCCTTGGGCGTGAGCGACAGCCGCGTGATGCGGCCGTCGGCGGGGTCGGCTTCGCGCTGCACGCGCTTGTGCTCGACGAGATTGGCGACCGCGCGACTGACCTGCACCTTGTCCATCGCGGTGCGCGCCGCCACGTCGCGAGCCGACAGGCCGGGCGATTGGCCCAGCACCGCCATCACGCGCCATTCGGGAATCGAAAGGCCGAAGCGGTCGGAATACTGCCGCGCGATCGCGCCCGAGACGCGGTTCGACAGCACCGACAGCCGGTAGGGCAAGAAATGATCCAGATCGAGACGCTGTTTGGCGGCGGCGGCGCTATTCGGCATCGGGCTGGTTCTTCGGAAGCGCCGCGTCGAAGGCCGGATGCTTGAGCGCCTGCGCCTCGATGCGCGCGATGGTCGGCCAGGGATCGAGCTCCAGCTTCTCGCGTCGCGCGTTGGCGCATTGGGGAATGAGCAGGATGTCCGCCATGGTCGGCGTATCGCCATGGCAATAGGCGCCGGTGTTCTTCGAGCCGGCCAGCATCGTCTCCAGCGCATCGAACCCGACGCGGATCCAATGCCGCCGCCAGCCTGCAGCATCATCGACCGTGAGTTTGTAGCGCGACATCATGTATTGCCCGACGCGCAGATTGTTCACCGGATGGATGTCGCAGCCGACGACATAGGAAATCTCGCGCACCCGCGCCCGGCCATACGGGTCCCTCGGCAGCAGCGGCGGCTCGGGCACGATCTCGTCGAGATATTCGATGATCGCCATCGACTGGGTGATCAGGTGGCCGTCGTGCGCCAGAGCCGGGATCAGCTCCTGCGGGTTGATCGCCTTGTACTCCGGTGTGTGTTGCGCCCCGCCATCGCGCAGCAGGTGGATGAAGCGTAGTTCGGGCTTGATGCCCTTGAGGTTCAGCGCGATACGGGCGCGGAACGCCGCCGAGGAGTGGAAATAGCCGTAGAGGATGAATTCAGGATTGGTGGCGGACGACATGCTGGTCGATCGCCCCGAAAATGGAGCGCCCTTCTGGGTCGAACATCTCGATTTTCACGCGATCGCCGAATTTCATGAACGGTGTCTTCGCCGCGCCCTGGTCGATGGTTTCCAGGGTGCGGCGCTCGGCGATGCAGGCGGAGCCGCGGCTGCGGTCCTTGTTGGAAACGGTGCCCGACCCGACGATGGATCCCGCGCCGAGCGCCCGCGTCTTCGCCGCATGCGCGATCAGGTCGGCGAAGGAGAACGTCATGTCCTCACCTGCGTTCGGCGCGCCGAAGCGCCGGCCGTTGAACGAAACGTCGAGCGGCAAATGAACCTTGGCATCGTGCCAGGCCTGGCCCAGCTCATCCGGCGTCACCGCGACGGGCGAGAATGCGCTGGCCGGCTTGGACTGGAAGAACCCGAAGTTCTTGGCGAGCTCTGCCGGGATCAGGTTGCGCAGCGACACGTCGTTGACCAGCATCAGCAGCTTGATGTGCTTCTCCGCCGCGCCGGCCGCCGTGCCCATCGGCACGTCGTCGGTGACGACCGCGACTTCGCCCTCGAAATCGATGCCCCAGGTCTCGTCCGCGGCCATGATGGGATCGCACGGGCCGATGAACCCGTCCGAGCCGCCCTGATACATCAGCGGATCGGTCCAGAAACTCGGCGGCATCTCCGCGCCGCGCGCCTTGCGCACCAGCTCGACATGCGTGACATAGGCCGAGCCGTCCGCCCATTGGTAGGCGCGCGGCAGCGGCGAGGCACAGTCTTTCGGATCGAACGGCTTCTCGCCGTCGGCCGGTCCCTCGTTCATCAGGTCGTAGACCCGCATCAGCCGCGGCGCGCTCTTATGCCAATGGTCGAGCGCGTGCTGCAAGGTCTGTGCAATATGCGCGACCGCGACGAACCGCGTGAGATCGCGCGAAACGACCACGAGGGCGCCGTCGCGGCCGCTCTTGAGCGAAGCGAGCTTCATTTCGGCATCCAGCTTTGCACGTAGCCGCGATCCTCATGCGCCTCCGCGGCCGGGCTCATGTCGAGCGGATCGCGCGCGTCGATCATCACCGCGACTTCGTCGGTCATCGTCTTGGCGGCCTTGGCGCCGGCCGCGAAGGCCTTGGGATGCGGGCCATGGGTGAAGCCGTTGGGATGCCAGGTGACCATGCCGGGGCGGATGTTGTCGCGGCTGAAGAATTCGCCGGCGTGATAGAAGATCACTTCGTCGAAATCGTCGTTGGAATGGAAGAACGGCACTTTCAGCGCGCCGGGATCGCTCTCGATCGGCCGCGGCACGAAGGTGCAGACGACGAAGCGGTCGGCGACGAACGTGGAATGGACGCTGGGCGGAATGTGATAGCGGTGGCTGTTCACCGGGCGGATGTCGCGCCAGTTGAGCTTGACCGGCGCAAGGTTTCCTTTCCAGCCCACCGCGTCGAGCGGATTGAACGGATAGGTGACGGTGGAGATCGCGTCGCGCCGCTTGATGCGCACTTTCCACTCGCCGTCGCGCTGGGCGCGGAACGAGTCGTCCAGTTTCGGCGTGTCGAGCGCGGCGGGATCGAACAGCGCATGCGGACCGAGCAGACCGCGCTCGGGCAATTTGAAGCCGCCGTTGCGCGCTTCGATCAGCAGCGCGGTCGTGCGCGACGCCGGCTCGAGCCGCCACATCGTGCCGCGCGGCAGCAGGATGTAATCGCCGTCGCGATAGGAGAGATGCCCGAAATCGCAGAACAGCTCGCCCGCGCCCTCATGCATGAACAACAGAACGTCGCCGTCGGCATCGCGCACCAGATGCGGCATCGTCTCGGGGCACGACCAGATCGAGATCGCGCAATTGGCGTTGGTCAGCAGGGGTACGGTCTTGAACGGCTCGTTCGACGCGTCCGCTGCCGCCTTGGCGTCGAAGGCGCGCGGGCGCAGCGGGCCTTCGAACGCGGTCCAACCGGTGGGCGGATGCTTGTGATAGAGATGCGTCGCGGGGCCGAAAAATCCGTCGCGGCCGATCTCGCGCTCATAGGTGCCGGCGGGCAGGTCGGCATGGGCCTGGCGCGAGGTTTCGCCCTCGACGCGGGGAAACTCGATCCAGTTCTTGCTGCTCATGCCGCGCCTCTGGAATCGTCCGACGTATCCTTGAGCACGCCGCGCTTGATCTGGTCGGCCTCGATGCTCTCGAACAGCGCCTTGAAGTTGCCTTCGCCGAAGCCTTCGTTGCCCTTGCGCTGGATGATCTCGAAGAAGATCGGGCCGATGGCGTTCTGGGTGAATATCTGCAGCAGCAGTCCGGTGTCGTCCACCGCGCCGTCCATCAGGATGCGGTCGCGCCTGAGGCGCGGCACGTCCTCGCCATGGCCCTTGATGCGGTTGTCGAGCCGCTCGTAATAGGTCTCCGGCGTGTCCTGGAACGCGACGCCCTTGGCGCGCAGGGCCTCGACGGCGTCATAGATATTGTTCGTGCCCATCGCGATGTGCTGGATGCCTTCGCCCTTGTATTCCTCCAGATATTCGTGGATCTGGGACTTGTCGTCGGAGCTTTCGTTGATCGGGATGCGGATGTTGCCGTCCGGACTCGTCATCGCGCGGGACTTCAGCCCCGTCAGCTTGCCCTCGATGTCGAAATAGCGGATTTCGCGGAAGTTGAAGAGTTTCTCGTAAAAGCCCGCCCACTTGTCCATGTTGCCGCGGAACACGTTGTGGGTGACGTGATCGATGGTGGTGAGGCCGGCGCCGTCATGCGCGAAGCCCTTCGCGGGGTCGGTCGGCACGAAGTCCACGTCATAGATCGAATGCTCGCCGTAACGGTCGACCAGATAGATCACGCTGCCGCCGATGCCTTCGATGGCGGGGATGTTGAGCTCCATCGGCCCGACCTGGTTGGCGAACGGCTTGGCGCCGCGCGCGATCAGCGCCTTGTAGGCGGCCGGCGCGTCCTTGACGCGGAACGCCATCGCGCAGGCGCTGGGCCCATGGGCTTTCGCAAAACGGCTGCCATGGCTGTCAGGCTCGGCATTGACGACGAAGTTGCTCTCGCCCTGGCGATAGAGCGTCACCGCCTTGGAGCGGTGCTTGCCCACGGCGCGAAAGCCCATGTGCTCGAAGAACGCATGAAGCTGGCCGACATCGGGCGCGGTGTATTCGACGAATTCGAATCCGTCGGTGCCGATCGGATTGTCCCAAAGCTGCGCCATCATCATCT
>DATNNS010000340.1:0-3632 GCA_035601715.1 Rhizomicrobium sp. | reverse complement strand
TGCCCATGCCCATGAGCTGCTCATCCGGGTTCTCCAGCGACCACAGTTCCAGCAGCTTGCGGCTATAGATCGTGATCTGCGTCGCCAGGCGCAAGCGGCGCGCATCGGGATCGACCGAGCAGCGGAACATGGCGAGCCGGCAGCGCACGAATTCCACTTCGCGGATGACCGCCGTTGCCACAGCGACCAGCTGATGGCCTTCATAGGCGACGGCGCAAATCTCATCCAACCGCGTCTCGACACCCGTTGTCGGCGGCAGGATGTTCAGCCGCTGCCAGAACGCGCGCGCGTCGCTCGCGATAGCCGCATCGCCACGCCGCCAAGCCGGTCGAAAAGAAATCTGCATGGCGTTACCCCCTGCTGCGCATCTGCACGACTTTACGCAGGATTTGGCGCCCGCGCTATGGACAGCGCCAACCTTATCTGCTGCCTGAACCAAAGCCTCGCGCAGAGTGGCGACAGGTCGAATTGGGAAACTAGGACACTGTAAAGCCGTCAAACCGTACCACTACGCTTTCGCGCGCTGAGACTCCCTCGAAATTCTTCCCTGTATTTTTCCCTGTTAATTTTGGAGGGCGAGAGACTGGAAGTTCGACCGTCGGCAGATTGGTCAAAAACTTCGACCCCCGGTTCGGGGCCGAACTGGAGGTCTCCAATCTGGAGGTGGAGACTGGAGGCCGAAAGGCGCGGATTTTCCCTGTTCCGGGAGTCTCGGTAGCGCGGCCAGAGCAGACGCATGCGCCGAATGTCGGCAACCCGCGCGGATCTCACCGAAGACTTCTGAGGGTCGCGGTTGGGAGAAATTGGACTGGTACAGTTGGCTTTTTGGATGAATTTTGCTCGGATGAGATCTATCAATTCAGAGCATGTTGCCCTGCAACAGCGTTTAGGGTTCCAATGTCGCGGTGTCCGCTCTGGTCATGAGCGGTAGCCGTGCTCTCACCGACCGGGCCGCCGGTGCGATAGTGCGTTTCTGTACAAATCCGTTATTGGCCGACCTGACAGGTCTGAGCAGGGCTCGTAAGTGCATCATAACGAAGGGGATTGTGTCCGGAAGCCAAGAAGATTGAGCCAAACCAGCTATTTGGGCATGGGCTTGCTGGGCAGGAACACCGCCCGCGACGAAAACGGCCGCCTCGTCTTCCGCGTGCCTCGGAAATGCGATATTTTCCGGCGCACTTGGGGCCATTCGGGGAATGTCCGGTAAGCATTTTTCCGTTGTGCCGTTGCCTGTCGGGGGGCGCACATGTCGATGAACTACACGTGGGTCGGCGGCTCAATGAGCGACGCCGATAGCTGGGAGCCGGATTCCGGTCCCATTGCCGAACCCGGCGTCAACGACACCGTGCAGATCGACACGGATGGCACCCTCACCGGGTCGATCAGCGTGAACGCGGCATATGCGGACGCCGACCTCAAGCTTCAGGGCTCCATAACGACCAACCTGTTTGAAGTCACCGGGGGTTCCTTCGAACTCGACGCCGGCGGCTCGCTCTCTGTCGGTTCGCTCAACGAATTTGTCGGCGATGTGAGTGGCGTCACCGCAGGCCTTACGCAGAAGGGCGGCTCAAACACGATTTCCGGCGTCCTGGAAGTGTGCTGGGGCGGCGGTATAGGTTCTTACAAGCTCGAGGGCGGCACGCTTTCCTGCAACGCGGAATATATCGGCCAGAATGCCGTCGGCACTTTCACGCAAACGGCCGGGTCGAACACCGTCTCCGATCGCATCGTGCTCGGGATCAATGTCACGTCCGGTGCGCTCGGTACCGGCACTTATACGCTGGGCGGCGGCAGCCTGAGCTTCCAGGAAATGTTCATCGGCTCCGACCCGGGTTGTCACGGCACATTCAATTTCAATACGGCGGCCGGCGATGCCGCGACGGTCACGATCGGCGGCGCGGGCGGATATCCGGGCCTCATCGTCGGCGGCCAGGGCATCGGTACGCTCAATCAGGGCGCGGGCAATATCAGCTCGACGATTTCGGTCGGATTCCGTTCCGGCGGCACGGGTACCTACAATTTCAACAGCGGCGCGATCACCTCGACGGCCGAGAAGATAGGCGATTCGGGCACCGGCACGTTCAACCAGATCGCCGGCACCAATGAGGAAACCGCGAACGATCTGATCGTCGGCAATGCCGGCGGCAGCAACGGCACCTACAATCTGCATGCCGGCAGCGTGACGGTCGACCAGGGCGATCTCGATATCGGCGCGCAGGCGAATTCGACCGGCGACTTCGAATTCAACACCGGCGGCGGCGACAGCGGCACGCTGACCGTCAAGGTCGGTTCGGTCATCGTCGGCGACGGCGGTAGCGGGACGTTCACCATGGGCGACGGTGAAATCACGGCGAATCTCGAGATCGCGGCACAGACGGGGAGCGAAGGCACGTTCACGCTCGACGACGGCACATTCACGTCAGCGAACGGCGGCGAGACGGTCGGCGATGTGGGCACCGGCACCTTCACCCAGATGGACGGCACCAACGACGTCAACGGCACCGACGATCTCTATGTCGGCAACAATGGCGGCGCGGGCACCTACACGCTGGGCGGCAGCGGCGCGCTCACGGTCGGGACAGGCGATTTCGACATCGGGGTGGGCGGCGGTTCATCCGGCAAATTCGACTTCAACACCGCGGTGGGCGACGACGCCACCATCAGCGTCGAATCCAAGCTCATCACCGTGGGCGTGCATGGCGACGCGTCCTTCACCATGGGCGGCGGAACGCTCGACGCGAAACTGGTCGTGGGCGGACAGGTGGGCGCGCACGGCGCGGTCAGCCTCAACGGCGGGACGATCACGGCAAAAGGACAAGTCGTCGGCAACGACGGCGGCGGAAAGTTCACGATGAAGGGCGGCGAGGACAAGATCACCGGTGGCGGCGATCTCATTCTCGGCGCGTTCGCCGCGGGCGGCGGCACATTCACGCTCAGCAACGGCGCGCTGTCCGATGGCGGCGAACTGGTGGGCTATGCCGGCGCCGGTCATGTCATTCAATCCGGTGGAACCAACAAGATCGCCGGCACGGGATCTCTGCTCGACCTCGGCACCCAGACGGGCGCCGTGGGAACGTATGTGCTGTCCGGCGGCCAGTTGAAGGCAATCGAAGAACTGATCGGCGATGCCGGCACCGGCACCTTCACGCAGAAAGGCGGCACGAACGCGATAGCGGGCACCGGTGCGAAACTGGAGCTTGGCGCGCAGAGCGGCGGCGCCGGAAGCTACGTCCTCTCCGGCGGCAGCCTGACATCGGCGCTGGAAATCGTGGGCGACGTCGGAACGGGGAAGTTTACCCAGAGCGGTGGAAAAAACACGATCTCGGGCTCCGGCGCGATGCTCGATGTGGCCGCAAAGGCGGCGGACACCGGCAGCTATTCCCTCAGCAAGGGCGATCTGATCGCCGCGACCGAATGCATCGGCGATCTGGGCGCGGGCAGCCTGAAACAAACCGGCGGCGTCAACCAGCTGAGCGGCGCGCTCGACGTTGGCCTGCAGTCGGGAGCGAAAGGCACCTACACGCTGGCCGGCGGCAAATTGACGGCGGCAAGCGAGGTCGTCGGCAGCGCCGGGACCGGGACCTTCGCTCAAAGCGGCGGGTCGAACGCGATCACGGGCAACCTCACGATCG
>DATNNS010000339.1:0-2297 GCA_035601715.1 Rhizomicrobium sp. | reverse complement strand
GAAACAACAAGAGGTTTTAGAAACACAATGAGCGATACTGCCGAGCGCGTGAAGAAGATCGTCGTCGAGCACCTGAACGTGGATGCCGACAAGGTCACAGACACCGCTTCCTTCATCGAGGATCTGGGCGCCGACAGCCTGGATACTGTCGAACTGGTGATGGCGTTCGAGGAAGAGTTCAGCATCGAAATCCCCGACGACGCGGCGGAGTCCATCGTCACAGTCGGCGATGCGGTGAAGTTCATCGAAAAGTCGCAGGCCTGAGCGCCAAGCCTCACACATGCGTAGAGTAGTCGTTACGGGCCTTGGCCTTCTCACGCCGCTGGGCTGCGGCGTCGAGGAGTCGTGGTCGCGGCTGCTCGCGGGCCAGGCGAGCGCCGGGCCGATCACCAAGTTCAAGGTCGACGATCTGCCTTGCCGCATCGCCTGCCACGTCCCGCGCGGCGACGGTGCGAACGGATCGTTCAATCCCGATCAGTGGGTCGATGCCAAGGAGCAGCGCCGGGTGGACGATTTCATCGTCTACGGCCTTACCGCGGCGCAGCAGGCGGTGACCGATTCGGGCTGGGAGCCGAAGACCGAGGAAGAGCGCTGCCGCACCGGCGTGCTGATCGGCTCGGGCATCGGCGGGCTCGAGGGCATCGAGCAGGCGTCGATCCTGCTGCACGAAAAAGGTCCGCGGAAGCTTTCGCCGTTCTTCATTCCCGGGCGGCTGATCAATCTGGTCTCGGGCTATGCCTCGATCCGCTTCCAGTACAAAGGCCCGAACCATGCCGTGGTGACGGCCTGCGCCACCGGCGCGCATGCCATCGGCGATGCGGCGCGGCTGATCATGTTCGACGATGCCGATGTGATGCTGGCGGGCGGCACCGAGGCCGCGATCTGCCGGCTCGGCATGGCGGGTTTCGCCGCCTGCCGCGCGCTTTCCACCAATTTCAACGACACGCCGCAGAAGGCCTCGCGTCCGTACGACCGCGACCGCGATGGTTTCGTCATGGGCGAGGGCGCCGGGATGGTGATGCTCGAGGAATACGAGCACGCCAAGGCGCGGGGCGCGAAAATCTATGCCGAACTGACCGGCTACGGCCTGTCGGGTGACGCCCATCACATCACCGCGCCGGCCGAAGACGGCGACGGCGGCTTCCGCGCGATGCAGATGGCGCTCAAGCGCGCCGGGCTCGCCGCGTCGGACATCGATTACGTCAACGCGCACGGCACCTCCACGCCGCTCGGCGACGAGATCGAATTGAAGGCGGTCGAGCGGCTGTTCGGCAATGCCGCGGGCAAGATGTCGATGTCGTCGACCAAATCCTCGATCGGCCATCTGCTGGGCGCCGCGGGCGCGGTGGAGGCGATCTTCTGCGTGCTCGCGATGCGCGACCAGATCGTGCCGCCGACGCTCAACCTCGACAATCCGAGCGTGGCGACCGAACTCGACCTCGTGCCGCTGGTGGCCAAGAAACGCGAGGTCAAGGCCGTGCTATCCAACTCCTTCGGTTTCGGCGGCACCAACGCTTCGCTGATCTTCACGGCGGTGAATTAGTCGCTTTAACCCAATTGCAATCGGTCCTAGGACGATAGTGCCGCGGATGTTATATCTGGGCGGCATCCGATCCGCCCCGCCCCATGCGCCGCTTCCTCCTCTTCCTTCTGCTTGTCGCGCTTCTCGGCGCTGCCGCCTGGTATTGGGAGCAGCAGAATTTCGTGGCGCCCGGCCCATCGGCGAAGGGCGCTGTCGTGCTGATCAAGCCAGGCGAGGGCACGGCCGCCATCGCGGCGCAACTGGCGCAGGCGGGCGTGATCCAGGACGCCGATCTGTTCCGTCTCGGCCTGCGTCTGCGCAACGAACAGTCGCAACTGAAGGCCGGCGAATACGCTTTCGCGCCGCGTGCCAGCATGGCCGATGTCACTGCGATCCTCACCGCCGGCAAATCCATCGAATACAAGCTCACCGCCGCGGAAGGCCTGACCAGCGACATGATCTATCGGCTGGTGCAGGCCAATCCGGTGTTGGTGGGCGATGCCGGTCCGGCGCCGGCCGAAGGATCGCTGCTGCCCGAAACCTATCTGTTCACCCGCGGCATGACGCGCGCCGGGCTGCTCGCGCTGATGGCGGAGGCGCAGACGAAATTCGTCGCCGAGCATTGGGCAACGCGCCCCAAGGGACTGCCGCTGCGCTCGCCGGCCGAGGCGGTGGTGCTCGCCTCCATCGTCGAGAAGGAAACCGCGATCCCCGAGGAGCGCCGCCATATCGCGGCGGTGTTCGTCAACCGGCTCAAGTCCGGCATCAAGCTCGA
>DATNNS010000338.1:0-2333 GCA_035601715.1 Rhizomicrobium sp. | reverse complement strand
TATCGGCGAGCTGATCGCGCGGCTGGGCGCGCGCGTGCAGGAGCCACTGCTGCTCGCGCTCACGCGCAGCATGATACGCGCCACGCGCGAGGAACGCCTGCCGGAATTCCGCTTCTACGATCACGCGCTGGCCGCCTGGGGCGGCAAAGGCAACGCGCCGGCGCGGCCGGACGATTTCATCGGGCTCAACGTCGATGCGATCCTCAAGCGCACGCTGGAATCGTCAGGCCGGCCGGTGCGCGAGATCTATGACGCGCTGGTGGCCGCCGGCGCCTGGAACCTGCTGCATTTCGATCTCTCTTTCTCGGAAGCGGCCGACAACGCCATCGCCGACAATGTGAACTGGCTCGATTTCACCCACGCGCTGACCTTCGCCCGCGCTGCCCGCACGATCTGCACCGAGCGCCCCGATCTGTGGCCGCGCGCGCTGCTGCAGATGGCGCTGTTCGCCGGGCGCAATCGCAAATATGTCCGCGCCGGAGACGATGCGGCGCGCTGGCGGGTGAACGACCGCGCCGCGTTCCTCGCCCGCGAGAAAGCCGCGCTCTATGATCACGGCATCGTCGAGCCGATCATCGCCTGCCACCGGGTGAAAGTCCTGACCGCGCTGGAGCGCGAGTTGGACGAGACGCCCAACGCGCCTTGGGCCGACGCGATGTGTGCCGCCGTCAACCGCTATCTGAACATCCCGATGAAGCGCCACCATGGCCTGCGCAACGCCAGCCAGGCGCTGGACTTCATCGCGAAGGAGGGATGAGCGCAATTCGGTCTACAGATATCTGCGCAGCCTCAGGGCATAGGTCGCGTAGCCGGCGCGGCGATAGATCGCGACCGCGCGCGCGTTGCCGGGCAGCACGCCGATATGCATGACGCCGATGCCTTGCGCCCGCGCCCAATCCTCGCAATGCCCGATCAGCGCGCGGCCGACGCCCTGCCCGCGCGCATCCTCCGCCACGAACAGCTCGGAGATGTAGACGATGCGCCGCTCCTGCGCGATGACGAAGAGGTCGTCGTCCTCGGGCCACGCAACGACCCAGCCGATGGCGCGGCCGTCGCGCTCGGCGATGCGCGCGATGCCGCGATGGTCCGCCATGGCCTTCATCAGCACCGGCAGGAATTCGGCCGCGACGCGCGCGTCCAGGCGGCGATTGGGCTCGAAGGCATGCTCGAACGCCTGCGAGCCGTCGATGAAGGACAGCGCGGCCGCCTCGTCCTGCGGCCACACGGCGTCGCGGATTGTGAAGGCGCTCATCGCGCTATTGCCCGACGAGGCCGAGGAACGCGGCGGCCAGCAGCAGGATCGAGACGAAGGTGAGATAGAGCGCGATATTGAAGCGCACCGTGCGCGACAGGACCATGTTGAAGACGCTGCGCGCCGCATTGATCGGTCCCCCGCGGCCGTAGGCGCCCAGCGTGCTGCGCAGATTGGTCATCACCACCAGCGCTCCGGCCAGCAGGAGGAGCAATGACGCCAGGATCACGGCGCGCGGCCAGCCGTGGTCGATGGCGAAAATGTCGACGACGACGAAGATGCCTTGCGCGCCAAGCAGCGCGCCGGATTTTTCCGTGTTGTGCGACGCGCTCGCGCGCAAGAAATCGAAAGTGTCTTCCGGCGTGCGCCCGCCGACCATGGTGACATAGACTTTCTCGATGTCACCGGCCCGGAACGGAACGCCGAAAATGAGCCATAGCAATCTGTACACGGGCTAGCCCAGCGCCTTGACGATCTCTTCCGTCATCTTCTTGGCGTCGCCGAACAGCATCATGGTGTTGTCGCGGAAGAAGAGTTCGTTCTCGACGCCGGCATAACCAGCGCCCATGCCGCGCTTGACGAACAGCACGGTCTTGGCTTTTTCCACGTCCAGCACCGGCATGCCGTAGATCGGTGATTTGGGATCGGTCTTGGCCGACGGATTGGTGACGTCATTGGCGCCGATCACATAGGCGACGTCGGCCTGGGCGAATTGGGAATTGATGTCTTCCAACTCGAACACTTCGTCATAAGGCACATTGGCTTCCGCCAAGAGCACATTCATGTGGCCGGGCATACGGCCCGCCACCGGATGAATAGCGTAGGAGACTTTCACGCCTTCGGCCTTGAGCTTCTCGGCCATCTCGCGCACCGCGTGCTGGGCCTGCGCCACCGCCATGCCATAGCCCGGCACGATGACCACGCTGGCGGCATTTTTCATGATGAAGGCGGCGTCGTCGGCCGAACCCTGCTTGACCGGACGGGTTTCCTTGGCGCCGGCAGGGCCGGCGGGTTCGCCGCCGAAACCGCCGGCGATCACCGAAATGAAGTTGCGATTCATTCCCTTGCACATGATGTAGGA
>DATNNS010000337.1:0-4822 GCA_035601715.1 Rhizomicrobium sp. | reverse complement strand
ACACCGCATGGCCGAGGCCCAGCGGTTTCTGCTGGCGGGTGAAGCTGACCGAGCCTGTCTTGGGCAGGCTTTCGAGCAGGCTCTTGAGTTCCGGCGTCTTGTTGCCGGCGGCGAGCTGCGCCTCGAGCTCATAGGCGTGGTCGAAATGGTCCTCGATGACATGCTTGCCGCGGCCGGTGACGAAGACGAACTGCTCGATGCCGGCCTCGCGCGCCTCTTCGACGGCATATTGCACCACCGGCTTGTCGACCACCGGCAGCATCTCCTTGGGCACCGCCTTGGTGGCAGGCAGGAATCGCGTGCCCATGCCGGCGACCGGCAGGACGGCTTTGCGGACGGGCGGGATCTTGGACATGACTGGGGGCATGGCTGGCCGTGGGGCGAAAAATGCCGCCTTTCTTGGCATACTGGCGCGGCGAGCGTCCACGCCGATTCGCCTCCAATTTGACGCGCCGCGCGCTAATATGGTTTGGGAAATGCGTTGTCGCGAGGGTTGGGGTTTTGAGGCGGGCAGGGCTCATCGGTCTGGGGGTTTGCGTCCTGGCTGCGCTGTCGCCGGCGCTTGCCGATCAGGCGCCGTCGGACGCGCAAGGCGTCGCCAGCGCGCTCAGCGCCGGCCGCAGCAGCGACGCCGAAGCGCTTGCGACCAAGGCGCTCGAAGCCAAGGAACTCGATCCGCTCGACCGCGCCCATCTGCTGCTCAACCGCGCGCTGGCGCGCGAGCAGCAGGGCAGCCGGCACGACGCGCTTGCCGATTTCAACGCCGCGCTCGCCCTCTCCGTGCTCGGCACCGACGAACTGCCGCGCGCCTATTTCGACCGCGGCGTCACGCTCGACGAACTGGGCCGCACCGACGAGGCGATCGCGGATTATTCCGCCGCGCTCAAGATCGCCCCCGGCTTCGCGCCCGCGCTCAACGACCGCGCCAATGCCGAGCGCCGGCTCGGGCGGCTGCCGGAAGCCAAGACCGATTACGAGGCCTCGCTTGCCGCGGACAATCCGCAGAAGGAATATCCCTATTACGGCCTCGGTCAGCTCGCCGAAGCGCAAGGCGACGCAGCGGACGCGGCGGCGGATTACCGCCTGGCGCTCGCCGCCAACGGCAAATATGCGCTCGCCTCGCAACGCCTCGCCGCCCTCAGCGCACAGACTAGTGGCGCGCTGCATCCGGCCGACAGCAAATCGCCGGCGGCGATGAGCGCAAGCTATGAGACGACGGCGCCGGATTTGCGCCCGGCCATCATCGACAAGACGGTCAAGGCAAGCCGTGTCGCCATGCTCGACGCGCCCGTGAAATCCGCAACCGGCACGGCGCAAGTGCAGCTCGGCGCCTTCCGCGATGCGCCCGCCGCGACGCAAAGCTGGGACAAGATGGTCGCCGCGGCGGGTGGCGCGCTCGACGGTTTTTCGCCGCGCGTCGTTCCGGCGGACATCCCCGGCAAAGGCAAGTTCTACCGCCTGCGCGCCGGCCCGGTGGACGATGCGCGCGCTCTCTGCGCCAAGCTGACGGCGAAGAACCTCGTCTGCATTCCGGTGAAAGATTGAACCACCTCCCCACGACGGGAGGTGAAAATCGCCGCCAAACCTGATTTCCTCCCGCCAGCGATATGAGGTTTGGACAGCATGACCGGCATCACCGCCTATGGCGCCTATATCCCGCGGCTCCGGCTGCAGCGAAAAGCGATGGCTGAGGCCAATGCGTGGTTCGCGCCGAACCTGATGGGCGCGGCCAAGGGCGAACGCGCCATGGCCAATTTCGACGAGGATGCGCTGACCATGGCGGTGGAAGCCGGGCGCGATTGCCTGCCTGCCGCCGATCCAATCCTGGACCGCGCGTTCGTCGACGCCGCCTATTTCGCCTCGACCACCATGCCGTTCTCCGACCGCCAGAACGCCGGCATCGTCGCGCGGGCGCTCAGTCTGCCGGAGGCGATTTCGTCCTTCGACATCACTTCGTCACAGCGCGCCGGAACCTCGGCGCTGATCGCCGCGCTCGACGCGGTGAAAAGCGGCCGTGTGAAAGCGCCGCTGGTCGTCGCGGGCGAAAAGCGCAAGGCGCGCGCCGCCTCGGCGCAGGAGATGGCGATCGGCGACGCGGCCGCGGCGTTCGCGCTCGGCGGCACGAACGTGGTCGCGAATTTCCTCGGTTCGCATTCGCTCAGCATCGATTTCGTCGACCACTTCCGCGGCGCCGATGAGGACTACGACTACAATTGGGAAGAACGCTGGATCCGCGACGAGGGCTACAGCAAGATCGTGCCCGCCGCGATCAAGGGCCTGTTCGAGAAGACGGGCGTCGCCGGCGCCGACATCGCGCATCTGATCCTGCCATGCCCGTTCGCCAAGCTGGACCAGACGCTGGCAAATATCTGCGGCATCGATCCGGCGAAAGTGCGCGACAATCTGGCGGCGACCGTCGGTGATGCGGGATCGGCCCATGCCCTGCTGATGCTGGCGCATGCGCTGGAAAGCGCCAGGCCCGGCGAGAAGATCCTGGTGGCGCAATTCGGCCAGGGCTGCGACGCGCTGCTGTTCGAGGCGACGCCGGCGCTGGCGGATTACAAGAAGCGCAACGCCGTGTCCGGTTCGCTGGCGCGGCGCAAGGAAGAGACCAACTACAACAAATTCCTCGGCTTCAACGGGCTGATCGAACTCGAGAAGGGCATGCGCGCGGAAGTGGACAAGCGCACCGCGCTGACCACGCTCTACCGCAAGAACGACATGCTGATGGGGCTGGTCGGCGGCAAATGCTGCGTCTGCGGCAGAGCGCAATTTCCGCGCAGCCGCATCTGCGTCAATCCCAATTGCAAGGCGGTGGACAGCCAGGACCCTTACAGCTTCGCCGAACAACAGGGAACGGTGCTGTCGTGGTCGGCGGATTTTCTCACTTATTCGCTGTCGCCGCCCAATCACTACGGCATGATCACGTTCGCGGATGGCGGGCGCTTCATGACCGACATCACCGATGTGGAGCAGGGCCAGGTCGACAGCGGCACCAAGGTCAAGATGGTGTTCCGGGTGAAGGACCGCGACGACAAGCGCGGGTTCGTGCGCTACTTCTGGAAAGCGGCGCCGGCTTAGCGCCGCGACGAAATCGCGCGGTCCGAACAAAAGTTAATCGGCGCGGGATTCCGTAAAGACGAATGTTACTTTTCCCTGTTATAAGGCCCGCCATGCGTTCCGATTCCGACCGGTTTCCCTCGACTGCCGCCATCGCGCTCGGCGCCTTTGTGTTTGGCGCGCTGGCGCTGCTGGCCGGCCAGTTCACGCTGCGCCGCATCATGCGCCGGCGCTCCCGGCCGCGGAAAATGGACGATCTGATCGTCAACCACCGCTACGAGCGGCTCCCCGGGCGCCGCGCCGCCGCGAATGACGATCCTTGGGAGCATTACGAAGACGTTCTAGGATAGGGCCTGCCAGCCGGGGAGGCCGCCATGCCCTATGTCGAGAACCGCATCGTCCACGATGCCGATTCCCATCTGATGGAACTGTCCGACTGTCTGGACGCCTATATCGATCCGAAATATCGCGCCGCTTACGACGACTTGCCCAAGCTCAAGGCGTGGCCACGCGACGGCAAGCTGGTCAGACATGCCAACAAGCTGCACGACGACCCGGAATTCCGCAGCGGTGCGGATGCCAACATCCTGCTGCGCAAGAACTACGAAGCGCTGGGTTCGTTCCGGCGCGCCGACCGGCCGCAAGCGCTGGACCAGCTCGGCTTCGCCAGCCAGCTGATTTTCACCACCTGGTGTCTGGGCAATTTCGGCCTCGACGATGCCAATCCCGCGCTCGCCTACGCCACCGCGCAGGCGCACAACCGGATGATGGTCGATTTCTGCTCCGTCGACCGCCGCTTTCTCGGTACGGGCTATGTGCCGCTGTCGGATTTCGAGCGCGCTCCGCGCGCCGCGCGCGAGGCGATCGATCTGGGCTGTAAGGCGCTGCTGATCCCGTCCAAGCCGCCGCGCGGCCATTCGCCAAGCCACACGGCCTTCGAGCCGATTTGGGCGATGGCCGAGGAGGCGGGCTTGCCGATCGTGTTCCATGTCGGCGGCGAGGAGAAGCTCAACCCCGCTTATTTCGAGAACGGCCTGCCGCGGGTGAAGGATTTCCACGGCGGCGAAGAGAATTTCACCTCGGTCAGCTACATGCCCATCGCCCATTCGGTGATGAATACCCTCGCGGCGCTGATCTTCGACGGCGTGCTCGATCGCCATCCGCGGCTCAAGTTCGGTGCCATCGAGCTTGGCGCGTCGTGGCTGCCGGGCTGGATGCGCAACATGGATTCGGCGGCGATGGCGTTCATCAAGAACGAGGAGCGGCTGCAGAAGCTGTCCGCCAAGCCATCCGAAATCGTCCGCCGCCAGGTGCGCGCGACGCCCTATCCGCATGAAGACGCGGGCTGGATCATCGCCAATTCGGGCGAAGAGGTTTGCCTGTTCTCGTCCGACTTCCCCCATGTCGAAGGCGGCCGCAATCCGCTCAAGCGCTTCGACGACAGTCTTGCGAGCACCAGCCCGCGTGCCGCGCAGCGTTTCTACTGCGACAATTTCATCGACCTGATGGGCGAGGGGCTCGCTGCGGACCTGCGCCGTCCGGCTCGCCAGGCGGCGGCGTGAGCATGGCGCTGGAGATGCGCGAAAAATGCGAGCGTTGTTCGGCGCCGCTGGCGCATGAATCGGCTGCGCGCATCTGCAGCTATGAATGCACCTTCTGCCCGGTCTGCGGCGATGCGATGAACGGACGTTGTCCCAATTGCGGCGGCGAGCTGGTGGCGCGGCCGCGCCGGGCGAAGCGCGCTTGAACTATCGCCACGCCT
>DATNNS010000336.1:0-2763 GCA_035601715.1 Rhizomicrobium sp. | reverse complement strand
TGAAACATGGGTGTTTCGTGCTCGGGCACGTAATTGCGCCCCGCTTCCAGCATGAGGACTTTGACGCCTTCCATGCTCAAGGTATAGGCGGTCTGTCCGCCCGCGGCGCCGGAGCCGACGACGATGACGTCGTAGTGCTTTCCGGTTGCGGAGGTTGGGCTAGCCACACGGACATGTTATCCAACTTTTGGCGATTGCCGTAGCTCTTTGCTAGAGCGAGCGCTGCGCTGCCTGCACGATGCTGCGAATCGGTACATCTTCGGCGGCCATCGCCCGTGCCACGGGGAACGCCTCTTGCGCGAGCCGCGTCAGCACCTGGCCCGGCGGCGGCTCGACGAAGAACCGCACGCCCAGTTCATAAAGCACCGTCACCGAATCGTGCCAATGGACCACGTTCTCGACATTGAGAATCAGGTCTTCGCGCACTCCCGCCGCATCACGCACCGCTCGCGCCCGGCGATTGCTTACGTACAGCGCCCGCGGCGTGTGAAATTCGACCGTCCGCATCGCCGCTGCAAGCCGTTCTGAGACCGCATGCAGCAGCGGACTGTGCGATGGCGTGCTGACCGCCAGACGTTCCGCGCGGCGCGCCCCCCGCTCGCGCGCCAGCTTCATGACGGCATCCAAAGCAGGATCGGCGCCGGACACCACGACCTGGGTCGGCGCGTTGATATTGGCGATGTAAACTTCGGCAGAGGCCCCGCCGACTCGCTCGAGGATCGCGGCTACCTGGCGTTGGTCGAGTCCGGCGATGGCAGCCATGCCGTAGCCTTTCGGGTGAGCCTGCTCCATGCATTCGCCGCGTATGTTCACCAGCGCCAGTGCATCGGCAAACCCCAGAGCGCCGCAAGCAACCGCGGCGCCGAATGCGCCCACCGACAGGCCCGCGGCCGCGTCGACCTGCATTCCCTCCTGTGAAAGTGCGCGGGCGACCGCCACACCCGCGACCAGCACGCAGATCTGCACGTTCCGGGTGGAAAGCAGAGCCTGCGCCGTGTCCAACGTCAGCACATCCAACCTAAGCGCGCCGGCGGCCTCGTCCAACGTCTGCTTTACCGCGGGATGTTCCGGCAGTCGATGCAGGAAGCCGGGAGTTTGCGCGCCTTGACCGGGAAAGAGGTAAGCGGCGCTCACGTCGGCAGGCCTCCGGCCGCGCTCACGCCCGACAGGCTTCTAAATGAGCCCTCCAAGGATCGCGAGAGAGACGCGGCCCTTGCGGCGATCGCAACAAAATCGTCCCGACACTATTTGCATACTCGGCGAGCGCGACCGCACCGTTCGGCGTTTCCAGCAGCACATCGATCCTCACCGGCAGAGCCGACAATTCCGCGTGGAGGTGAGCCGCGTCGGCGCGCGCCACCGATGCCGCGGCGACCCATACGATGTCCAGATCGCTGGCCGGCGTGGTCGAGGCAACACCGCTGGCCAACTCGAAGCCGACGCTCCCACCCGGACCCCATCGGCCTGCCATTCCATGGCCGTCAAAGATCGCGGCCACTTCCTCGAGCGCGGCGACGGCGGGCATGATGTCGAAATCCCGGCGCTGCCGCCAGGCCTGTTGTGCCGCCAGCATCTGCGGTGTGATGCATTCCTGCACCGCGCCGGCCGATACCCAGGCGGCTGCGCGCTGCGAGCGCGTAGCGCCGCGCACGCCGACGGGTAAGCCTGAAGTTCGCGGCAGCAGCCGCCGCATCACCACGAAGGGCGCACGCCGCAAGCTCTCCGCTGCCCACGCCGGCGAGTCCATTTCCCACTCGAGCGCGTCCGCACTGCTCAGGCGAAACAGCGAATGCACGGCCGGCACGCTATGAGCGGACATCGCCTGGTTCCCCCGCGCGTCCTTGCTCCGCCGAGCGCCATTGCTCCGCCAAACGCCGCCGCACTTCGATCGACGCGGCGCGCGTTTTGCGTGCCGCGGGCGAAGTCAGTCTGCAGGCCAGGTCAGCGGCGCCGGCCCGCGCATCGGCGACGGCATAGACGAGTTCCGCACGCACCCTATCCAGATCGATGCGCCCGGGAGCGTCGGCATCGATTCCTTCGATGAGCTTATGCAGCAAGCCGAGACTGGCGTAGGAACGGATGTCGTAGGCCACCGGTGCGATCCGCTCGCCGAGCTTTTCCATTTCTTCGACGCTGCTCCGAGTAACGCGCGCCGCCGCCTGCTTTCCCATGGCTTGCACCATGACCTCCGGGGAATCGAGCGCAATGATGCGGTTGGCCTGATAGCCATGGGCCAAAAAGGCGCCTGACATGGCTTTGCCTACCAGCAGCGCGATCACCGGGTGACCGGCCAGACGCGCTGAGGCATAGGCATCCGCCCCCGCCGCGCAGGCCAGATGAATGCCGAGCAATTCCTCACGCCGCCCATAAGCCTGGCTCGAGACATCGACAATGGCGATGATCGGGCGGCGAGCGCCGTCGTTGGCGTCGGCAATCGTCGCGCGCACGTGCTGCGCCAAAGCCCAGCCCTCATCAAGACCCACCTCGCCGCCGCGCGCCCGCGGGAAGCGGTTTTGCGCATCCGGCACCACCGCGATGAAGCGCGCCGTCTCGCCTCCCAGTGCCGCATCCGCGACGCACACGCTTTTGAGACTGCTCAAATTCGCAGCGGCGCCGCCGGTCAGTGCGTCGAACCAAATCCGGCCGCGGCGTGACAGACCCGATCCCCCACTCATGGATTCCACACTCATGGCGTGGGTCCCAATTTCCGCAGCATTTCAACATAGCGCTCGACTTGCATACTGCGCGGCTTTGCCGCGGACG
>DATNNS010000335.1:0-6329 GCA_035601715.1 Rhizomicrobium sp. | reverse complement strand
CTGACCATCGTGCCGTTCCTCGCGCTGACCGCCTTCGGCCAATCGGTGGCATGGCCCAACGTCTCGGCGCTGATCTCGCGCAATATCGATCCGGAACATCAGGGACAATATCTGGGGCTGAACAACGCGATTGGCGCGCTGTCGCGGGTGATCGGTCCGTCCTGCGCCGGGCTGTTGTTCTCCGGCGTCAGCGTCAATGCGCCGTTCTTTTTCGCCGGCGCGCTGGCAGTGCCCGCGATCCTGTTCGCGCTCGCCGCGCGCGGCTACCATGAGCATCGCGTTTGACGCAGAGTGTGATAGCGTGGCCCCAGGGATGCGCGGCCGGTTCGAGCCGCGGCGGAAACGGGAGAACTGACATGACACGCAAAATTCTTGCCGCTGCGGCGATCGCCGCCGCGCTGTTCGCCGGCGCCGCAGTCGCGGCCGGCGACAACATCGCCGCCGCTATTTCCGATCCGAGCCGCCCCGCCGCCGACGTCGCGCGCGACGCCGCGCGCAAGCCGGCCGAGATGGTCGCGTTCGCCGGCATGAAGCCGGGCGACAACGTGCTCGAACTGCTGCCCGGCGGCGGCTACTTCACGCGCGTCTTCGCCAAGGTGATCGGACCGACCGGCCACCTCTATGCCGCGGCGCCCGATCCCAAGGGTGCCGACGCCGAGCCGGCCGCGGCCGCCATCGCCGCCGAGCCGGGCTACGGCAACGTCACGTCCGTGCCGATCGTGCCGCTGCCCGCGCTGCCGCCGCTCGACATCATCTGGACCTCGTGGAATTACCACGATCTGCATCTGAGCCGCCTGCACATCGACATGCTCGCGATCGACAAGGGCTGGTTCGCGCTGCTCAAGCCGGGCGGCGTCGTGGTGATCGTCGATCACGTCGCCCTTCCCGGCTCGCCGCCGGTGGAGACCGCGGACAAGCTGCACCGCATCGATCCCGCCGTGGTGAAGACGGAAATGGAAGCGGCCGGCTTCGTGTTCGACGGCGAAAGCGACGTGCTCGCCAATCCAGCCGATCCGCACACCGCGCTGATCTTCGATCCGTCGATCCGCGGCAAGACCGACCAGTTCGCGTTCCGCTTCAAGAAACCGGGATGAAGCCTGCGCCGGCGCGCGCGCAACAGCGCCGCGCCGCGCGCGATGGTTAATCGCAGCTATACGGAACTCGCGGTCCCGCCGGATTCGCAACGCATCGGTAAGCAATTGCCGCTTAAGTAGACCCGCGATCTGCGAGCGACCCATCACGTGGGCTCCATGTTCCGGGAAAAACTGACCAAGACCGTGTTGTGGTCGGCGATCCCGATCGCCGGCGCGATGCTTATCGACTATTTCATCACCATCGTTCTGCTGCGCAATTATCCCGGCTACACGCCATTCACGACGCTCATCATCGCCACCGTCGTCGCCTGTCCCACGGCCTACATCCTGGTCAGCGGACGGCTGAAACTCAAACATGCCAGGGACGAGCTCGAGCGCGCGCGCGACGCCGCGGATGCCGCAACGCAAGCGATCGCCAAGGCGCTGCAGGCAGCCGACAGCTCGCGTCTCAAGGCCGAACAGGAACGCGCCGCGGCGGTGACCGCGAACCTGGCGAAGTCCCAGTTTCTCGCCAATATGAGCCACGAATTGCGCACGCCGCTGAACGCAATCCTGGGTTTCTCGGAGATGCTCGCATTGGACAGGTTCGCGGACAGGCGCGCGGAATATGCCGGCCTGATTCACGGCTCGGGAACGCATCTTCTGGGACTCATCAACGATGTGCTCGATCTTTCGAAGATCGAAGCCGGCAAGATCGAGCTGCATGACGGAATCGTCGATATCGGGACGCTGCTGTCGGACTGCGCGGCGATCTTCGAGCCGCGCGCGGCCGGCGCGGGCATCGCATTGCGGCGCTCGATCGAAGCCGGCTTGCCCAATGCGCTCGGCGACGAGCGGGCACTGAAGCAGATCGTTCTGAACCTTCTGTCCAACGCGCTGAAGTTCACCCGCGCCGGCGGCGAGGTCGAGGTATTCGCCTATCTGTCGCAGGGCGGCGAGCTCGCATTCGGCGTCAGGGACAACGGCGTCGGCATCGCGCAGGACGATCAGCTGCGGGTGTTCGAGAGCTTCGGGCAGGGACGCCATGACGTGACGTACAGCGAAAAGGGAACCGGCCTTGGCCTTCCCATCGTGAAGGGACTTGCCGAAGCCCATGGCGGCCGCGTCACTCTCGAGAGCCAGCTTGGCGAAGGCACCTGCATAACCGTGCGGTTGCCGCGTGCGCGTCTGCGTTCCAGAGGCCGCGCGCTCGCGGCGCAATAGCGCGAACACCGCGATTCGTCCGACGCTTGCTGTAAGAATCTCCATCGCCATGCGACTACCTGTTCAGAGGGGGTGGGATGGGGCAGGACGAGCAATACAAATCGGCGGTCGGAGAATTCGGCCCGGCGCTGCAAAGGCTCGCGCAGAGCTACGAGCGCGATGCCGATCTCGTCCGCGATCTGGTGCAGGAGATTCACTTCGCGCTGTGGCGGAGCTTCTCGACCTATTCGGGCCAATGTTCGCTGCGAACCTGGGTCTATCGCGTGGCGCACAACACCGCCGTCTCCCAGCGATTGCGGCGGCGAAGGCCCGATCTGGTGAGCCTGGACGACATCGCCGAACCGTCAAGCCGCGACGACGCTGAAGGCGCCATCGGGCACGCGCAAGCGATCGCGAAACTGCAAGGCCTCATCCTGAAGCTGAAGGCGCCGGACAACCAGGTGATGCAGCTCTATCTGGAGGATCTCGACGCAGGCGAAATCGGCGACATCACCGGACTTTCGAGCGGCGCGGTCGCCACCCGCATTCACCGCATCAAGGCGTTGCTCGCGCGGCAGTTCGACGAAGGAGGCCGCCGATGAGCGAACCCGATATCAAAACTCGCTGGCAAACCCAACCAATGGAGGACATCGCCGTGTCACTCTTCGATTTGCAGGCCCGTGCCCGATCGTTCCGAGCCCGCGTGCGCGCACGCAACGTGGCGCTCATTCTCTATTCACTGGCCAATATTGCGGCCGGTGGAGCTCTCATCTGGTACGGCTATTTCCCAAGCATGCGCTATCCGATGCTCCTGATGATCGCAGCGCACCTGTTCGTGCTGTGGCAGGTGGCGATCCGCGTGAGCCTGCGCGACCAGCCCGCGGGGCTTCCGGGCCAGGCGCTGATCGATTTCCTGAAGGGCGAGTCCGAACGGCAGAGAGACGCGCTGTCCGCCGCGTGGCTTTGGTACATTTTCCCGTTCATGCCGGCGTTTCTGTGGGAGCTCGGCATCTGGGCGAATGCGATTCTCTCCCATCCCGACGGCGCGGCGAAGACCGGCAACATCAGGCTGTTTGCGCTGGTGGTGGTGGCCGCGATCCTGTTCTGGGGCGCAGTGTGGCTGTTCTTCGCCCGCGGCGCGAAAAGACTCAAAGGCCAGATCGACGCGCTCGATCGGCTGAGGGGCGAGTAGCCAAAATGGCGCCCCCAAGGGGAATCGAACCCCTGTTTCAGCCTTGAGAGGGCCGCGTCCTAACCGCTAGACGATGGGGGCCAGCGGAAGCGGGCTTATAGCGTCGGCCTCGCTGGAAGTGAAGGCGGCCAGCGCGAATTCGCCGCCCGCGACCGCCGCGACCAGCCAGATGAAATCGTCGCCCGCGACGGAGTCGCGGTCGCGCGCCGACAGTTCGGGCCGCCCGTCCGGATGGGAATGGTAGCAGCCGATGATCTCGCGTCCGCTGCCGCGCAGGGCGCGCCGCAGGCGGATGTGGTCCGCAGGATCGATCTCGAAGCGGTCGTCCTCGCGTGCAAGATTTCGCACGGGATGAAGCGCAATGGCGCGGGCTTGTGCGCGCACACCTTCGATCAGCCCGCAGCATTCGCGCGGCAACGCGGCGCGGGCGTTCTCTTCGATCTGCGCGCGCAATTCGCCGGAGAGGACCAGCGCCCTGTTCACCGCGGCGTCGGCTTGATCTGGCCGACGAGGCGGCCGGTCTCGGTGTCGAAGATGTCGACTTCGTTGCCTGTCGGCGTCTGCACCGCCATGATGATGCGGTTGGGCGTGGTCAGCTGCACCTGCAGGATCTTGGAGCCCATCGGCAGCGTGTAGCGCGTGGGCTCGCCACCGGCCGACGACGTCTCGCCGTGGCCGCCCAGCCGTGTCACAAAGCCTATCACCAGCGCGCCAAAGGCGAGTACGATCAGCACGCCCAAGACGATGACGATGATGGTGAGGCCGCGATTGGACGGCGCGCCTTTGGGATCGTCATTGGCGGGCAACGTGGCAGTATCGGACAAGGTCGAATCCTCCATGGCTGAAGCGTTGCAGGCGGTGGTCGGCGAGGAGCAGGCGGGCTTTCGGCTCGACCGGTTTCTCGCTTTGTCGCTGCCCGATCACTCGCGCGCGCGGCTGCAGGGATTGCTCGCGCAAGGCGCGGTCACGCGCGGGGCCGCGACCATAAAAGACGCCAACACCAGGGTCAAACCGGGCGAGATCTACGCGGTGAATGTTCCGCCGCCGGTCTCCGCCCGCCCGCTCGGCCAGGACATCCCGCTCGACATCGTCTATGAGGACAAGGACCTCATCGTCATCGACAAGCCGGCCGGTCTTGTCGTGCATCCCGCCGCCGGCAATCTGGACGGCACGCTGGTCAACGCGCTGATCGCCCATTGCGGCGACACGCTGATCGGCATCGGCGGCGAGTCGCGGCCCGGCATCGTCCACCGCCTCGACAAGGACACCAGCGGCTTGCTGGTCGCGGCGAAAAACGAGCGCACCATGAGGAGCCTTGCCAAGCAGTTCGCCGCCCATGCGGTGGAGCGCGCCTATCACGCCGTGGTCTGGGGCAGCCCGCGGCTGGGCGACGGCGTCGTCGAGGGCCAGATCGGACGCAATCCGTTCGACCGCAAGCGCATGGCGGTGATGCGAACCGGCGGCAAGCTCGCGCGCACGCGCTACCGCGTGGTCGAGCGTTTCGGCGCGCGGCCGTTCGCCAGCCTGATCGAGTGCCGGCTGGAGACCGGGCGCACCCATCAAATCCGCGTGCATCTGACCCATCTGGGCCATCCGCTGATCGGCGATCCGTCCTATGGCCGCGCCCGCCAGACGCCGCGCCCGAAGGACACGGCGGAGGCCGTGGCCTATGAGGCGGCGGGCGATTTCCCGCGCCAGGCGCTGCATGCCTGGCTGCTCGGCTTCCATCATCCGGGCCTCGACAAGCCCATGCGCTTCGAGAGGGATTGGCCGCCCGATTTCGCCGGCTTGGTCGCGGCCCTGCGCGGCTTGAACGGGCCGTAATGGTTCCTACATCTCACATCATAGTTCAGCCGTATTCCGGGCTACGCTGTGGTGTTTGGAGCGTTTAAGGAAGAAGGCAGCGGCGTGTTTGGCGCCGGCCACAGGGGTCGCAGATGAGTAGTCGCGGATTGCCGGCGCTGCAGGGCGAAGGCGGACTGTCGAAATACCTCACCGAAATCCGGAAGTTCCCGCTTCTGGAGCCGGAGGAGGAGTACATGTTCGCCAAAGCCTGGCGCGAGCATGAAGACCCCGAAGCCGCGCGCCGTCTCGTCACCTCTCACCTGCGCCTCGTCGCCAAGATTGCGATGGGCTATCGCGGCTATGGCCTGCCGCTCGCCGAGGTGGTGGCCGAGGGCAATGTCGGGCTGATGCAGGCGGTCAAGCGCTTCGAGCCGGACAAGGGCTTCCGTCTGGCGACCTACGCGATGTGGTGGATCCGCGCCTCGATCCAGGAATACATCCTGCGCTCGTGGAGCCTGGTGAAGATGGGCACCACCGCGGCGCAGAAGAAGCTGTTCTTCAATCTCCGGAAAGCCAAGACCAAGATCAACGCGATCGAGGAAGGCGACCTGACGCCAGAGCACACCAAGGAGATCGCGCGCCAACTCGCCGTCTCCGAAACTGAAGTGACCAACATGAACCGGCGGCTGACCGCGCCGGATTCCTCGCTCAACGCGCCGTTGCGCTCGGATTCGGAAAGCGAATGGCAGGACTGGCTGGCCGACGATACGCTCGACCAGGAAACCCAGCTCGCCAACCGCGAGGAGAAAGGCGAACGCCACGACCTGCTCGCCAATGCGATGGGCGAACTGACCGAACGCGAGCGCGACATCCTCGAAGCCCGCCGCCTGCGCGACGAGCCGGCGACGCTCGAAGAGCTCTCCCAGAAATACGGCGTCAGCCGCGAGCGGGTCCGCCAGATCGAAGTGCGCGCCTTCGAGAAGCTGCAGGCCGCGATGAAACGGGCGCTGGGCGACAAGCGCGGACAGATGGTGCCGGCGCCGGCATAGGCTTGGTTAGTTTTCAAGTCTAAAGGT
>DATNNS010000334.1:0-2800 GCA_035601715.1 Rhizomicrobium sp. | reverse complement strand
CAGGTCGTTGGAGCCGATCGAGACGAAATCGGCGCTGCGCAGGATTTGCGGCAACATGAACATCAGCGCCGGCACTTCGAGCATCGCCCCCACCAGTGTCTGGCGCGGCAAGGGCATCGAAAGCTGCCGCGCGCGCTCAAGCTCGCGGTCGACCATGGCGCGCGCGAGGTTGAATTCCGCCACATTGCTGATCATCGGCAGCAGAATGCGCAAAATCCTGCCCGCCGACGCGGCCAGCAGCGCGCGCACTTGGTAGCGCAGCAGGACGGGACGGTCGAGCGCGATGCGGATGGCGCGCCAGCCCAGCGCCGGATTCTCCTCGCGCGCCCATTCGCCATAGGGAAGGATCTTGTCGCCGCCCAGATCGAGGGTACGGAACACCACCGGCTTGTCGTCCGCCGCCTCGATGATCTGTCTATAGAACGCGATCTGGTCCGCGAGCCGCGGCATGGTCTCGCCGATCATGAACTGAAGTTCGGTGCGGAAGAGTCCTACGCCGTCCGCGCCGGATTCCTTCAGATGCGGCATGTCGAGCAGCAGACCCGCATTCATCATCAGCTGAACCGCGACGCCGTCCCTGGTGACCGCCGGCAGATCGCGCACCTGCGCCAGCAACGCCACGCGCTGGGCGCGCAACGCACGGCGCGCTTCGAAGACCGAGAGGATTTCCGCCGGCGGCCGCAAATGCGCCTCGCCGGTTTCGCCGTCCACCACGATATCGTCGCCGGCGCGCGCGGTATCGACGATGCCTTCCATCGAGCCCACCATCGGCAGTCCCATCGCGCGCGCGACGATGGCGACATGGGCGTTGGAGGCGGCGTCTTCCAGCACCAGCGCCTGCAGATTGTCGCGGCCGTAATCGAGCAGCTCGGCCGGCCCCATCGAGCGGGCGATCAACACGGTATCCTTGGGCAGGTCGCGCGGCTGCTCGCCGCCGCCCAGATGCTTTTGCAGGCGGCGCGCAAGATCTTCGAAATCGTGCAGCCGCTCGCGCAGGAACGTGTCGCCCATGCGGATGATGCGGGCGCGCAGCTCATCCTGCACGCGCTCGACGGCGGCCTCGGCGGTGAGGCCGGTGCGCACCGCGTCGCGCAGCTTCTGCCGCCAGCCGCGGTCCTGGGCGAACAGACGATACGCTTCGACCACCTCGCGGCTCTCGCCGGTCAGGTCGAGCTCGCTGGAATCCAGCATCCGGTCGACGGCTTCGCGCAATTCGCCCAGCGCTTCATCGAGCCGTTTGAGCTCGACCGCCGGATCGTCGGCGATCATGCGCTCGACGCGCACCCGCGGCTCGTGCAGCACGACGCGGCCGATGGAGACGCCGTCGGAAAGCCCTTCGCCCTGGAAGGTGCGAGGCCGGTCGGCGCGCAGTTCCGGCTCGTCGAGCTCGGCGATGTCGAACAGCGAGCCATGCGCCACCACTTCGGCCAACACCATGGCGACCGTTTGCAGCGCCTCGACTTCTTCCTCTTCGTAAAGCCTCGCCGTGCGGTTCTGCACGGTGAGCACGCCATAGACCTGCCCGCCGCGCACAATCGGCACACCGAGGAACGAGCGGAACGGGTCTTCGCCGGTCTCGGGGCGATAGGCGAAGCGCGGATGGCCCGGCGCATCGCTCAGATTGATCGGCTCGGCCGTCTCGGCGACCAGGCCGACGAGGCCCTCGCCTTCCCGCAGCCGCGTGTGATGCACCGCCGCCAGATTGAGGCCTTCGGTGGCGAACAGCTCGAAGGCATTGCCGGCGCGGCGCAGATAGATCGAGCAGACTTCCGCCACCATGTTGGCGGCGATGACGCCGACGAGACGGTCGAGCCGCACCTGCGCGCTCGCCTGCTCCGCCATGATCTCGCGCAGGCGCCGCAGCAGAACCCGGGGACTGCCGGCGCCGGTGGCCATCAGCCGCGCTCCCTCATGCCGCGTCCAGTTCGTAGGCGGAGTGCAGCGCGCGCACCGCGAGCTCCACATATTCCTCGGAGATCAGCACGCTCACCTTGATCTCCGACGTCGAGATCACCTGGATGTTGATTCCCTTCTCGGCGAGCGTGCGGAACATGGTCTGGGCGACGCCGGGATGGGCGCGCATGCCGATGCCGATGATGGAGATCTTGGCGACGTTGGCGTCGGAGGTGATGTCGCGATAGCCGATGGCCGCCGCCGCCTTCTCGATCGCTGCCAGCGCGCGCGCGAGTTCGCCGCGGCTGACGGTGAAAGTGAGATCCGTCTTCTTGCCGTCGGGCGACACGTTCTGCACGATCATGTCGACATTGACCCCGGCGTCGGCGAGCGGGCCGAAGATCGAGGCGGCGATGCCCGGCTGGTCGTTGATGCGGTGAAGTGTGATCTTCGCCTCGTCGCGCGAATAGGCGATGCCAGTGACCGGTTTCTTTTCCACGATGTCTTCCTCGTCGCAAAGCAATGTGCCGCCCACATCGGGCGTGAAGGTCGAAACGACGCGCACGGGTACGCGGTGCAGCATCGCAATCTCGACCGAGCGCGTCTGCAGCACCTTGGCGCCTAGCGAGGCCATTTCGAGCATCTCTTCATAGGCCACGCGTTCCAGCCGCCGGGCCTTGGGCACGATGCGCGGATCGGTGGTGTAGACGCCGTCGACATCTGTGTAGATGTCGCAGCGATCGGATTTGAGTGCGGCCGCCACCGCGACCGCGCTGGTGTCGCCGCCGCCGCGGCCGATGGTGGTGATGCGGTTGTCGGGCCCGATACCTTGGAAGCCGGCGACCACGGCGACCTGCCCCTGCTCCATCCGCTCGTTGATCTGGCGCGGCCCGAAGGATGCGATCGT
>DATNNS010000333.1:0-4334 GCA_035601715.1 Rhizomicrobium sp. | reverse complement strand
TGAGCTGCAACGCAGCGAAGCGGTCGAGCACGCGTTCGAGCGCGGCGCGGGGTTCGGCCGGATCGGCCACGCCCTGGTCGTCGCGCAAGGTCATCAGCATCTGCGCCCGCGGCGGACCTTCGCCCCAGACGCGCGACAGTGTCCCCGGAATCGGCCAGGCGGTGCCGTCCGGATCGCCGTCGCCGAAGCCGCGGCCAAACGGATTGGTCATCTCGCCATGCGCGTCCATCAGATAGATCGAATGCGGGATCTGCATGCCGCATTCGAACAGGCGCTCCGCCTCGCCGACCGGCAGCCGCTTGCCGCGCAACACGCCGACCACGTCGGCCAGGACCGCGTCGACATAGAGCAGATCGGGATTGGCGGCCTTCAGCGCATCGAACTCAGCGCGCGCGGCCGCGACGGAGGCGGGGCGCGCAAAACTCGGTGGAGGCGTGATCTTGTTCATGACGGGCGCTCGAAGGGGAAATTTAGCCCGCCAATCATAAAGAGACGCCTAAGCCGGCGGAAGCCCAGGAAAGACAGGAGATTGCGCGGCGACCGGCCGTTCTTTGCGACTCTGTCGCCAATCCGGGCCGTTAAGGAGTGCGAAGCGCGGCATCGATCTTTTTCAGCAACAGCGCTTGCTGCGTCTGGGAAGTGGCCGCAAATCGTTCGAAATCGTCCGCGAGACGCATGTCCGCGTGAAGCTCCTCGCCATGTTCGTGAAAATGCAGGAACGCGCGGCCGCGGCGATAGAACACACCGCGCGATTTTTCCTTCAGTGCGGGCTTCTTGCGCAGCACGCGCAGCAAAGGTTCGAGGCGAGCGAGCGCTGCAGGTCCGGCATGCTTCATGGCGCAATCTGATCGGGCGCCGGCAGAAATGGCAAGGCGGCAACGCGCGCGGGAACGGCGCGGATCTCCGGCGTCTCCAACGTCGGCGCGAGCATGACGAGCAACGCCGTTCCCGGCGTGGCCGACGCCAGCGCGATCCGCGCCAGCGCGATGGCGCGGCGCAGGCTGGGCGAATAAGCCGATGTCAGCGCATGACCGACCGCGCGGCCGTCGCGGATCAGCGGCGAAAAAGGCGCGGGCACATCGCCATCGATCTCGATGCCGGCCAGCGTCATCGTTTCCTTTTCGCGCGCGGCAAGCCACGCGGCGCGGCCGTTGAAGTCCTTGCGATTGTCGTCGATGAGCTTTTCGAGGCCGAGCGCGCGCGGTGTCGGGCTTTCGGCAAAGGCGTCCCGCGCCGGGGCGTAGTCGCGCTCCGGCCGCGCGATACCGGCTTCGATGTCGAGCAGGTCAATGGCCGCGAGCCCCGCGGGCTGGATGCCGAACGCCGCACCGGCGCGCATGAGCCGATCCCAGACGACAATAGCGTCATCGGGCTTGCACCACAGTTCGTAGCCGCCGTGCTCGCCCCAGCGCGACAACGTCACATCGAGACCGCGCCAGAACAGTTTGCGGAAGGCGAGCGGTTCGAAATCGGCGTCGAGGCCCGCGGCTGCCAAAGTCGCGCGTGCGTATGGACCGACGATCGCAAGTCCGCCTTCGGAGATATCGCGCGGAACAAGGGAGAACAGCGAAGCTGCTTGCGCGAGCCATTCGGCATCCCGTGCGGCGGACGCGAGCTGGAAGCTGTCGCGGCCGAAGCGTGCGACCGCCGCAGCGCCGCGCACGCCGCCGGCATCGCCGAGCCACAGCGCCTTGAGCGCCGTGCCCGGCGCCAGGCTCGCGGTGTCGCGGGTGAGCAGCCGCGACAGGAATTCACCGGCGCGCGCGCCTTCGAGCATCACGCGCCAGCGCCAGGAGATATCGGCCAGCGCCACCCGCGTCCGCGCCGCCAGCGCTTCGCCGCTGGTGTCGCCATAGGAAGCCGCCAGCGTGAAACCGCCGCGGTTGTGCCAGGCGTTGTCGCGGTTGAGCGCCGCGGACCGGACATGAAACGGCGTCGCGCGCAAACCGCTCACCGCTCGACCTCCGCTCGCAAGGCAAGCGCCGCCGCGATCCGGCCGGCACGGCCCGAGATCGCGCCCACCGGCTCCGCTTCGGCGCCGCATAGAAACAGGCCATCGATAGGAGTCGTCACGCGTGCATTCCAACCCGACAGCACCCGGTCCGCGCTGCCCGCCTCGTCATCGCGGCCGTAGCGTTGTGCGATATCGGCCGGCGTCAGAACCTGCGCCGCCACGATGTGGCGCGCCAGTCCGCCGGCATGCGGTTCGAGCGCCGCCACGACCTTGGCCACGAGCGGCGCCTTCATGGCGGCCCAGTCGGCCGGCGTCGCGACGGGAACCGGCCGCACCAGCGCGCTGACGATATGCTGGCCGGGCGGCGCCAGCGCAGGATCGGCCGCGCTCGGCACCACGAATTCGATCGCCAACTCGTCCGACAGGCGGCCCGCCTGCGCGGCGGAACTGGCGGCGGCATAGGTCTCAAGCCGGTCCGCCACGATGAAGCGCGATTGGCGCGGCACTGCGATGCCGCTGAAGGCCGGCAGCGCGCTGAGCGCGAGCAGGACTTTCGCCTGGCCGGTGCGCGGCATGTCGCGACCCAGCGCGGCCGCGGCGTCCAATCCGGCCGCACCGGCCGGTGCAAGATCGCCCAGCGTCCACCGGCGCGACAGACTGGAGAGCGCGATGGTTGTGGGGAGCGTTTCGCCGGAGGCCAGCGTGACGCCCGCGGCGCGCCCATCGGCGATGACCAGCTTGGCGGCGTGTGCGCCGGTCTGGATTTCGACGCCCAGCGCCCTGACCGCTTCGGAAAGAGCCGATGTCAGCGCGCCGGGTCCGCCGGTCGGCACGGCGACCGCGCCTTGCAGGCCGCACATCTCCTGCGCCGCGCGCCAGAGCAGAAGCAACACCGAGCCGGGTTCGAAGGGTGAAAAACCGTCCGCGCTCGCATCGAATGCGAGAACGGCTTTCAGCGCATCGCATTCAAACCAGGAGTCGAGCCATGACACAGCACTCAGCCGCTTCAGCCTGTCGAGCTTTTCGCTACTCGCACGCGACAGGGGTTTTGCCGCAGCCGCGTCCCACCACAGCGGCCGCAGTGCGCGGGCGAGCATAAACAGCTCGTTGCGGAAGTGCGACCACGCATCGGCGTCGGCTTGCGAATGCACGGCAAGATTTCGCACGGTGGCGTGAACGTCGCGGTGGATCACAATATGCTTGCCGGCACTGCGCAAGCCCGCCAGCGCCAGGTCGCGCGCGGCAAAGGCGAGGCCGTTCCTGGCAAGCTTGAGCTCCTTCACGATCCGCGCATCCAGGGCATAGAGCGTATGTGCGGCAGCGGGCGCGGAGAATCCTTCGTGCAGCGGCGCCGTCTCGCACAGCCCGCCCAGCCTGTTGCGCGCCTCGACGATAACGACGCGCTTTCCGGCTTTGGCAAGATAGGCAGCAGCCACCAAGCCGTTCACGCCGGCACCGACCACCACGGCGTCGTGGGCGCGCGCGCTCATTTCAGCGGCCCGTCGCGGTGATCGGCGATCAAGGCGCGCGCCGCGATGACACCGGCGGCGCAGGTGCCGAGCGGCCCGGCCGCGGACGAAGGCCCCGCGAGATAGAGACCGCCGATGGGCGCGCGCGGTCCCGCCGTCTCGAAACCGGGCCGCATGTCGAACATCTGGTCGGCGGCGATTTCGCCGCCCAGCAGATCGCCTTCGGTCGCGCCCAGCGCCTCCTCGATATCGTGCGGCACGATCAGCTCGGCGGCGACGACATGCGCGCGCGTGCCCGGCAAGACCTGCTCGATGGCGGCCAGCGCGCGGTCGCGCAGCAGATCGCGCTTGTCATGCGTCCAGGCGCCGTCGAACAGGCGGAACGGGATGCAGCCGAGCGTCGCGGTCGCCGTCGCCTGTCCGGCGGGCGCGAGGCCGGGATCGCCGGCCGACACGACGCGCAAGGTCAGCGGCGGGTGCTCGGGTATCGTGCCGGCGCGCCAGGCGGCATAGGCAGCGGCGAACGCCTTCACATCGGGCGCGACCTGGATCTTCGCGCGCGATGCTTCGCCCTCGAGGTCGGGCGGCTGGTCGAGCGCCAGCAGCAGTCTTGCGCCGGCGCCGGCCATGCGAAACCCGGCGACGCGGGCGGCGACAGGCTTCGGTAGCGCGTTCCACGGGAACAGCGAGAGAAAGGTACGCTTGAGATCGAGGGTCGAGATGATGGCACGGGCCTCGATCTCGCTGCCGTCGGCAAGCGCGACCGCGTGGACTCGATCCTTTGTCTGGCGGATTTCTGTCGCCTCGACGCCGCAGGAAATCTCGGCACCGGCCTCGCGGGCCCCGTCCGCCAGGACTTCGGCGAGGCTGCCGAGCGCGCCGATGACGGTTCCCGAGCCCGCCGGCGCCAG
>DATNNS010000332.1:0-6450 GCA_035601715.1 Rhizomicrobium sp. | reverse complement strand
CCGCCGCAGCCTCGACCTCGGCCGCATCCCGGCCGCGCACCACGAACTGGGCGCCGAAGCCGTCCTGGCGGTAAAACGGATAGCTGCCGACCGCGACCTTGGGGTGGGCGTCCTGGACGCGGGCGAGCGCGGCGGCGATCCGTCCTTCCGGAATTTTCGCTTCCACCGTCGCGCTGTGAACGATGGTGCCGCGCGTGAGGCGCGGGGCGAGGGCTTCGAGCATCGCGCGCATGATCATCGGCACGCCCGCCATGACGAAGACATTGCCGATCTGGAAACCCGGCGCGCTGGAAACGCTGTTGTGGATCAGGCTGGCGCTCAGGGGAATGCGCGCCATGCGCTTGCGCATCTCGTTGAATTCGCCGGGCTTGTAGCGCGCGGCGAGCAGCGCCAGCGCCTCAGGGTGATAGTCGATGCCGGTGCCGAACGCCGCCGCGATCGCATCCGCCGTGATGTCGTCATGGGTCGGCCCGATGCCGCCGGTGGTGAAGACGTAAGTGTAGCGCGCGCGCAGCGCGTCGAGCGCGGCCACGATCTCGCCCTGCACATCGGGTACGACCCGCGCCTCCTTGAGGTCGATGCCGAGAGCGCCCAGGAACTTGGCAATGGTGGCAGTGTTGGTGTCCTGGGTGCGGCCCGACAGGATCTCGTCGCCGATGACGAGGACGGCGGCGGTGGGGATGGCGGCGTCGGGATCGGTCGTCATGACGCCGGTTTAGCACCGCGGCGGGCGGCTGCGGAACAGCAGTCGGCGCCGCACGTTCCCAGATGAGGAGACGCCATGAATCTTTCACGCAATCCGCGCTCAACGGTCCAGATCGCCGGTCACCCCATCCACGTGATGCTGGTGCCGTTCGTGATCGCCTTCTACACGGGGGCCTTCGCAGCCGATCTGGCTTTCGCTTACACGGCCGACCCGTTCTGGGCGCGCGGCGCGTTCTGGCTTCTGGTCGGCGCCGTTCTGGTGTCGGTGTTCGCGGCCACCATCGGCTTGATCGATTTCCTGGCCGAGCCCAGGATTCGCGCGCTCAGCGAAGCCTGGTGGCATTTTGCCGCCAACGCGCTGGCGTCGCTGATTTCCATCGCCGACCTGTACCTGCGCCACATCGCGGGAGTCGAGGCGGGCTCGCAGCGCTACGTCTGGCTGTCTGGGATAGTGTTCCTTCTGATGCTGTTCGCGGGCTGGATGGGCGGACAGATGGTCTACCGCCATCAGGTCGGCGTCAGCGATCGGGCGGGCTAGGGCATTGCAAGCCGGCTTTTGCCGGGCTTTCGGCCGGTCCGCGCGTAAAAGTCATTGAGAATAAACCCAAGGCCATTATATCGGAGGACATGATGTCCCTGACCGAAGCCGCCGCAACGCCCGCGCACCGCGCCAGTCACACCGTCGCCCTGCACGGGCCGGAGGGTTTTGCTGGCATGCGCAAGGCCGGGCGGCTGGCCGCGGAGGTGCTGGATCTGCTGGTGCCGGAGGTCAAGCCTGGCGTCACCACCGGATATCTCGACAAGCTGGCTTATGACTACACCACGGCGCACGGCGCGCTTCCGGCGTGTCTGGGCTATCGCGGCTATCGCCACACGCTGTGCACGTCGATCAATCATGTGGTCTGCCACGGCATCCCCGGCGACAAGCCGCTGCGCGACGGCGACATCGTCAATATCGACGTGACGGTGATCGTCGACGGCTGGCACGGCGACACCAGCCGGATGTATCTGGTCGGCGACGTCAAGCGCAAAGCCGCGCGCCTGGTCGAGATCACGTATGAATCGATGATGCGCGGCATCGCCGCGATCAAGCCGGGCGCCACCACCGGCGATATCGGCCATGCGATCCAGTCCTATGCCGAAGGCGAAGAACGTTGCGCGGTGGTGCGCGATTTCTGCGGTCACGGCCTGGGGCGCATTTTCCACGCGCTGCCCAATATCGTGCATTACGGGCGGCCGGGTTACGGCCTCGGTCTCAGGCCCGGCATGTTCTTCACCGTGGAGCCGATGATCAATCTGGGCGGTTATGGCGTGAAGGTGCTGGGCGACGGCTGGACGGCGGTGACGCGCGACCGTTCGCTGTCGGCGCAGTTCGAGCACAGCGTGGGCGTCACGGAAGAGGGCGTGGAAATCTTCACGCTCTCGCCCAAGGGCCTGGACAAGCCGCCTTATTTTTGACGCCTGCTATTGCGGCGCGATTCCGTCATAAACGGCATCCTGCAGCGCTTGCAGGCTGCGCGCCACTTTGGAGCGCAGTTTCGCGATGTCGCCCGCCGCCAGTCCCGCCTGTTGGAGCGAAACACCGGCGTCGGTGAGCCTTGCATCCGCCGTCAGAAGAAGCCGAAAGCGCTCGATTTCGTTGTCTCGTGCGGTCATGTCGGTGCCCTCAGTGCGGATTGGTTGGCGGACGCTCCGCCGATTTCTCGAGAATGCCCGGCTCGTCCCAGGCGCCTTCGGGCCGCAGGAAGACGTGCGGATCGCTATGGATCGTGATCGGGTCGCCATGCGGCGAAAGCTCGCCGGCTATCTCCACATATTCATGGTCGGAGAATACGAGGGAGTAGTTCTTGTCCATCGGCCTGAAGCCGAAGCGCGACCAGAAGCGAACGAGCCGCTTTTGCGCGTGGCCGTACATCCGGCGATAGCCCTTGCGGCGGCAGAAATCGATGCCGGCGTTCACGACTTCCTTGGCAATGAGCGTGTGACGGAAACGCGGGAGCACCGCCAATCGCTCGATCTTCACGAAATCGGCGAAGTAGCGCACGCGCAAGGTCGCTGCCGGTTCGCCATCCACATAGCCTACGAAATGTGTCGCGGTCTGATCGTTGCCGTCGAACTCCTCGTCATAGGGGCAGTTCTGCTCGCTCATGAATACGGCCGCCCGGATCGCGAAAGCGCGGGACGTATCCTCCGGCGTGCGCGCGACAACGACCTTGAAGCGCGACTCCATCCGATGCGCGCGCTCGACCTTGACCTCTTCGAATTTGCCGAACACGCAGAGCCCGCCGATGGCGTCGTCATTGGGCGTCAGCGGACGAAATCCCTGCCGGCGCATCAGATTGAGGCCCGCGGGGGTCGCGGCCGATGCCAGCAGGGGCACACCGGCACATGTTTTGCCTAGCTCTCTGATCACGATTGGTGTGGCGACAGCGCTCAGACCTTTGACAACCATCACCCAGATATAGACGCTGACCGGCCGCTCGCCGGGTTTCGCGAGATATTGGAGCGGCGGGTCTTTGCGGATGAGGCTTCGCGCGCGAAGCTGCGCGTCGCCTTCCTTGTTGAGGAGCAAAAACGCATAGTATCCTGCAAGCGCGGGAGGCTCGGAATCCGTGTCCGGGCTGCGAAAGACACCCCAAAATGAATCGGGGTTGTCCGCTTGCACGCGTCTGATGACAGCCTCGCTAGCGATGGAGAGTTCGGGATGCCGCGCCGTCAATTCCAGAATCCGGTCGATTTCGTCCGCCCGAAGCCTGCGAACCGAAATCCGTTGCGCGTTTGCGTCCAGCGGATTCACCATCGAATCGGTCGGATTGGCGCCGCTTTTCTGGGCATTTGCGCGAGTAGCGAGCATCCTGTATCGCTCCACAGTGATACGTTACTTGCCGGCTCATTTTTATTGGCGATTGTAAAAACCAGCGCTTTAGGTTGACCCCTTGGTAGACCGAGAAAAAATAGCGAAAGTTTCATTGGGGCATGCGCAAATGGAGGGGCCCCTGAATCCGCGTTCGCTCGATTGGGACGATTTTCGTGTCTTCACAGCCGTCGCGCGCGAGGGCAGCTACACGCGTGCGGCTTCAGAGCTCCGACTGACGCAGTCTGCGGTAAGCCGCCGGATCGCGCGGCTCGAGTTGGCGTTGGGCGCGAGACTCTTCGATCGCAGCGCGCGCGGCGCCGAACTTACCGGCGAGGGCGTTCGTCTTCTCAATCACGCCAAGGGCGCCGAACTCATGCTGGCGCGTGCGGTGGGGAGCGTGCGCGAATCCGTCGAGCGCATCGATGGCGAGTGCAAGCTGATCATGGGCGATGGATTGGGCAGTTATTGGATGCCCCAATTCCTGACCGCGCTTCTCGAGCGCAATCCCGCGATCAGGCTGCGGCTCTTCACAGGGCAGGATTTGGGCAACAACCAGACGCCGCCGTTCGACGTCCAGATTCACTATACCCATCCGATGGAGGATTCCCGCGTCGCGATTCGCGTTGCGACACTGCACTTCATGCTCTTCGCTTCGCCGGAATATGTCCTGAACTTCGGCGTACCCAAGAACTTGCAGGACTTGCGCCATCACAGAGTTACCGATTCGACCTTCCGCCTCACGGAGAAGGGTTCGCTCGCATCATGGGCGGGTCTCGATCATGACGCGGTGCTGGCGACGAATTCCAGTGTGGTGCTTTGCGAGGCGATACGGCGAGGATCCGTCATCGGCCTGCTGCCGACCTATCTGCCGGTCGTCGAACCGGGGCTGATACCGATCCTGCCCGACATGCATTTCCACGCGCCGCTTTTCGTCTGCTTCGGACGCGAGACGGGCATGAAGCCGGCGGTGCGCGCCACGATCGACTTTCTCAAGGAATTTGTTTTCGATCGACAGCGCATGCCCTGGTTCTTCGATCATTTTGTGGCGCCGCAGAAAGAATGGAATCGCATCTACGATTCCTGCCTGGAAAACGCATCCATCACCGTACGCCATCAACGCGCCGCAACCGGTAGCTAGACATGCCCAAGAAACCCACAACCTGGATCGATGTCCATGTCGGGCGCCGGCTGTGCGTCTTGCGAAAGTCGGCCGGCATCAGCCAGCAGAAGCTCGCGGAGCAATTGGGCGTCACCTATCAGCAGATCCAGAAATATGAAGGCGGCAGCAACCGGGTCAGCACCTCGCTGCTGCTGCGGGTGGCACAGCTGTTCGCGGTTCCGCTCGACTATTTCTTCGCCGACGTCGATGCGCTGTCGACCGAAGTCCGGCCCACCCCCGGCGGCGATGCCGCCAAGATAGCGGCTTTCGTGACCAGCGCCGAAGGCCAGGCGCTGCTACGCGCCTATCTGGGGATCGGCGAGCCGCGAATCCGCAGCCGGATCATGGCGCTGCTGAAAACGCTGGGCGACGCCGGAGACGCGCTGCCGTAGAAACCGTCTCTCTCGGCGGCCGCCGCAAACAATGCTAGATCGTTCCCAATGCCGAAAGCTTCTCCTCCCGAACCCGAGATCGCCGATGTGGCCCGCGCCTTCGAGCCGGCGCCGCACTATCTGGACCACCGCCAGCGCCTGCGCGCGCGTTTCGTCGAAGGCGGCGCGGAGGCGATGCCCGACTACGAGCTGATGGAGCTGGTCCTGTCCGCCGCCATTCCGCGGCGCGACGTCAAGCCGCTCGCCAAGGAACTGCTGCGGCGCTTCGGCGGTTTCGCCGACGTGATCGCCGCGCCGCGCGAAAGGCTGCTGGAGGTCGAAGGCATCGGCGAAGGCGTGGTGACGCAATTGAAGATCGTGCAGGCCGCGGCGCTCCGGCTTGCCAAGACCAGGCTGCTCGGCAGTCCGGCGCTCAGCTCCTGGGCGGCACTGCTGGACTATTGCGCCGCCGCCATGGCGCGTTCGCCGCAGGAGGAATTCCGCGTCCTGTTCCTGGATCGCAAGAACGTGCTGATCGCCGATGAAGTGCAGACCCACGGGACCGTCGATCATACGCCCGTCTATCCGCGCGAGATCGTCAAGCGGGCGCTCGAACTGGCGGCCTCGGCCGTCATCCTGGTTCATAACCATCCCAGCGGCGATCCGACGCCGTCGCGCGCCGATATCGAGATGACGCGCGAAGTCGCCGAGGCCGCCAAGACGCTGCGCATCGCCGTCCACGACCATGTCGTCGTCGGCCGCGGCGGCACGGTGAGCTTCAAGGCGCTCGGCCTGCTCTAGGGCCGCTTGCCATGCCGCGCCCGGCACTTGCTATAAGCTGACGTCGGAGCGGGATGCGGGGCATTGCAATGTGGCGCTTTGGGCTCAAGCGGACCGGACGCTACGCCGCCGGTCTGCTGGGCGCGGTGCTGCTGGCGGCCGCCGTCTCGGCGATCGGCGCCAAGGCGGGCTTCGCGGCTGCACTGGCGCAACATCTCGTGGCGCTCGGCCGCTTCGATTTCGGTACCAGCACGATCACGGCCAATCCTGCGGCGGTCGACGTTGCCCGCCGCCTCCCCGCGACGCTGGAGCTGGTCGGCGGCGGCGCGGTGATCGCAATCGTCGCCGGCGTTCTGCTGGGCCTGCTGCTCAGTTGGGGCCGCGCGCTGCGCGCCGCCGCGCCGCTGATCCAGTTCGTGGCGGCGGCGCCCGTGTTCTGCGGCGGTCTCGCACTGCTGTGGCTGGCCAACAAGGTTCACTGGAATATTTCCGCGCAAAAAGGCCTGGCGCTGTGGCCCGCTTTGCTGCACGGCGACATCGGCGGCGTTGCGGCCGCGCTGCCGTCCTTCGCGTTGCCG
>DATNNS010000331.1:0-4618 GCA_035601715.1 Rhizomicrobium sp. | reverse complement strand
AGATATTGAGCAAGCCGGGCCTTCCGCACTGACGGCGTCAGAAGCATCGCCGACGCCCATCCGTGAGAAACCGGAGTCGAATGCGCCGGCGCTGCTCGATGAGGAAAAACTAAACGAACTGGAGGCCGCGCTGCCGTTCGCCACGCTGAAAAATCTCATCTCGCTCTATCTCACCGACGTCGATTTGCATCTCGCCGAGATCGCGCAGTGCCGCGCCACGGATGATTTCGACGGCGTTTCGCGGCAGGCCCACACCATCGTCAGCATTTCCGGCAATCTTGGCGCCATGCGCACGAGCGAGGCGGCGCGGCGTCTGGAAACCGCCTGCCGCGACGGCGACCATGAGCGTTCTGATCAGTTGATCGGCGAACTCGACGAGGCCAGCACGGCGGCGTCAGCCGCTCTCCGGGTTTGGTCGAAGGACAGATCGCCGGCCGCGACATTGGCGATCGCAAGCTGAGTGCGACGAAGCAGTTCACGCGCCGCAACGGCGAATCCGACGCAAGCGCAATTGCCATCGTCACGGCTCGCGCGGTCTCATCGAGAAGTCTCGATGTGCGATCCTCCATGTGCGGCCTTGCCGGCAATCGCGAGACGCGGCGGACGCTACGTAGAAGCCCTCACTATGATTTACGCGAATCTACCTAGGGGAATTTCCTAACTTTGATTCGAATATAGATTAACGAAAACTCACCGACGTCGAGACGCGCCTGGCGTCGCAGGAAGGTGGGATCAGATGTCGATGACAATGAGCGCCGCACGCAACGAGCTTCGGCGGCTGCCGAACGAGTATCAGCAGTCGGGCGCGCCGGACGAAAGCGCGCCGGTCACGCTCAACGACCATTTGCGGGCGCTTCAGCCCTATAGCGCGCGCCGGCACTTCGCGCGCAACGAGACCATCTTCAGCGAAGGCGATGCCGCGGATTGCGTCTACAAGGTCATCAGCGGCACCGTTCGCATCTGCCGGCATGCCTCGGACGGTCGCCGTCACATCGCGGAATAGGCCTGAGAAGGGTTGTCGTCCATGCTCGCGCAAATTCCTCCCACCCTGCCCTCGGCATTGGCTTCCGCCTGGCTCCATCCGTTCGCGTCTGGCGATTACACGGTTGCGGTATTCGCGATATCGGCCGGCCTGATCGGGTTCGCCAGCTGCTACTGGGCCGCATGGATGCATGCGCGCCTGGCCAATTTCCGGCTCGCGGCCAGGCGAGACGAGGCGCGCCTCAACGCCGACATCCGTTTCCGCGATGTCCTGCTCGCGGGAGGCGAAGAAGCCATTGCCGTTCTCGGATCGGACTTGAAAGAGCCTTTCTTCTCCGGAGCCGGACGCGAGCTGCTTGCGGACGGAATGAAGGGCGGTGACGCCGTGATGCTGGCGAGCGCGCTCGACGCCTTGCTCAAGGCCGGCACGGCATTCACGCTCATGGCACGAAAACCCGGCGGCGGCACGATCGCCATCCGCGGCAATCTTCTGGATCGCCGCGCGGTTGTGTTCCTGCGCGATCTGGGTTCGGCCGACCCTTCGATCGACTTTCAGGCGGCGCTGGATGCGATCGCCGCGCCGGTGTGGATTCGCGGTCGCGACCTTGCGCTGCGCTGGGCCAATCGCGCCTTTCTCGCGGCGACTGGCGCAGGCGGGTTGCAAGCCGCGTTGGCGTCGGATGTCGTGATCGCGGGCTCCGAGCGTGATCTGGCGGCTGCCGCGCGCGACGGCGCGGATATCGCCGATGCGAGGCGTTACGCCGCGATCGGCGGCGTGCGCCGCGCCCTGTCGCTGAACTTCGCGCGCCTCGCCGACGCCAGCGTGGCGGGTTCGGCCGTCGACGTCACCGAAGCCGCCCAGGCCGAGGCCAGAGTGCGGCTCAATTCCGACGCCCAGGCCGACATGCTGGACCGCATGCCCGCGGCCATCGCCATTTTCGACAAGGAACAGCGCCTGGCAGGCCACAATCGCGCCTATGCGCAAATGTGGAATCTCCCGGAGGCCTGGCTGGCTTTGCATCCCACGAAGAGCGAAATCCTCGATCGCCTGCGCGAGGCGCGGTCGTTGCCCGAGCAGCGCGACTTCGCCGCCTGGAAGCGCTCCCATCTGCAGCTGTTCGAGAGCAATAGCCCCGTCGAGGAGTTCCGCCATCTGGCGGACGGCCGCAGCATCCGCGTCACCGTGCAGCCGCACCTGCTGGGCGGCCTGTTCTTCCAGTTCGAAGATGTCAGCGAACAGCTGCGCGTCGAATCGTCGTTCAAAATGCTGGGTCAGGTCCTGCGCGCGACGCTCGACACGATCGACGACGGCATCGCGATATTCTGGCCCGACGGGCGCCTGGTCCTGAACAACAAGGCGTTCTCGGAGCTTTGGCAGTTGACGGAAGAAGAACTGTCCGGCGAGCCGCATCTCGCGAAAGTGGCCGAGCTGTCGCAGGCGCGCCTGGGCCATGACGGGATCTGGAGCCTGGTTTCGGCCGGTGTCACGTCCGACGAACCGGAACGCTGCGCCCAGTGGGGCAAAGCCACGCGCGCAGATGGAAAAATCATCTCGGTTTCGATGTCGCGGCTGCCCAACGGCGCAACTGTGGTGACCTTCGCCGATCTCACCAATGTGAAACGCTTTGAAATCGCGAGTGTGGAAGCGGCCCATGTGGCGGCCTGAGCGCGCGACGCCCGGCAGTTCGGCAGACGCCGTGCGACCGGCTCTCGCCCATATGTGGCACGCGAAAGGCTCTCGCGGCGCCGCCTCGCGCGGTGCGGCCGGATCGCATCGCAAGATTCTCATCGTCAACGGTCACCCCGATCCCAGGCCCGAACGGTTCTGTGCCGCGCTTTGCGAAGCCCACGCCGAGGGCGCACGCGCGGGCGGCTGGCAGGCGCGCCAGCTGAATGTGGGCAGCGTGGCGCCCGATCTGATGCCGGTGCTGGAATCGATGCACTGGTCGGAGGCGCTGACAATCGTGTTTCCGCTGTGGCTCGACCGCCCGCCGGAGCCGCTGCGCCGGTTGTTCGACCAAGTGGCGCAGCTCGATGCCGCGGAAAATACAAGACCCGGCAGCCATGCGCGGCCGGCGCGGATTTTCGTGACGATGGAGATGCCGGCCTTCGCGCAGCGCGCGATATGCCGCCAGGAGGCGCCGCACAGGACGCACGCATTCTCATTGGCGGACATCGCTTCGGGCGAACCGACCTTTATCGGCAGCGTCGACAGCATATCGGTCGATCAGCGCGCACAATGGCTGCGCAGGCTCTATGAGGCCGGCATGCGCGGGCCGCGATTTTAGGGACCTGCCGATCGCTGGCGGCAACGGGCGGCGGCGCTAAGCCGCGCGCCGCTTCTCGAGCACCATCCTCGTGGCACAGACGCATTCGATCCAGCCAAGAAGTTCGGTTGCGTCTATAGGCTTGCGCAAGACATCCAGCACACAGGCCCGGATCAACCTGGCTTCCGAACCGGCGGAATCGGCGTTCCCGATCAGGATGGCGGGAGAGCGTATGCCGCGGGACCGCAGCCTCTCCAGCGCTTCGAGACCGCTCTGCCCCGGCATGTCGATGACGATGCACAAAGCGTCCATGCGCCGCGGATCCGCGCAATAGGCTTCCGGCGAGCGGACGGTCCACAGCGCCACGCCGCAGCGCGACAGCATCGAACCGATGCGATCTCTGTCGCTGTCTCCAGCCGCGATAAAACAAACGCTGACGGTCATGCGACATCCCGGACGGCAAACTGCTGCACCGGCGAGGGTCTCACGGCCGCGCGATTGCCGACAATCCGGAATAATCCATACGGGCTTTCCCCTAGCGAGACGCAACAGGTCGGCTATTCACCATGTTCAAAGACTATATACAGGGTAACATTTGAGTGAATACTGTGGAAACCATTCTTATCCGTGGTAAACTCAAATCAAGAAGACCCCTGAAACAGGCCGAATCGAGATGATTCTAATATATGCCCGCAGTCAACATTGCTGATGCAAATAACGACGCGCTTTTCCGGACGCTGGTCGCGATCGCCGTCGACGGCATCGTGGTAATCGGCGCGCGAGGACTTGTCCGGTTCTGCGATTCTGCTTGCGAAACGCTGCTCGCCCGCAGCGCGGAAGTCATCGGCCAAAACGTCAAGATCCCGATGCCGGCACCCTATCGCGCGGAGCACGACGGCTATCTTTCTCACTATCGCCACAGCCGCGGCACGAAAATCATCGGCATCGGATGACGCAAGAACCGCTCATATTTGTCGTTGACGACGACGGCGACGTCCGCGAGTCCACCCGCGTATTGTTGGAATCCGCCGGATTCAAGGTCCAGGACTACAAGTCCGCGGCGCAGTTCCTGACGAACCGCCCGGCGGCCGGCGGTTGCCTGATCGTGGATATCCGCATGCCCGAAATGGACGGATTGGAACTTCAGGAAGAGCTCATCCACCGCGGCGTCGATCTGCCGGTGATCGTCATGACCGGCCATGGCGACGTGCCGCTGGCGGTCCGCGCGATGAAGGCGGGCGCGCTGGACTTCATCGAAAAGCCGTTCAACGCCGAAGCCATGCTGGCGAGCGTGCGCCGCGCCATCGAGATCGGCAAGCGCACGCGCAACAAGCTGGCCGAAGCCAAGGCGGCGCAGGACCTTCTCGAAT
>DATNNS010000330.1:0-5546 GCA_035601715.1 Rhizomicrobium sp. | reverse complement strand
CCGCCCGCCGCCGCAGGAGTGCCAGAATGCATTTTGCCTCAATGGGACTGTCGGCTTTGATTGCACTCGCGCCCCTAGGCGCGGGGGCGGCCGATCTTTCGCAGGTCGGTCCGCAGGCGGGTGCCGCCCAGATCGCGGCCGCGCATGGACCCGCGCAAGAGCCGGCGCTCAAGCTGGTTTTCACCGTCGACGACAATATCTCGCCGCCCCATCCGATGACCGTCGAGAGCGCGCCCGGCTTCCTCTATGTCGAGGAATCCGGCCACGGTACGCTCTACGATTACCGCATCCGGCGGGTCATCGGCCTCGACAGCACGCGCCATGTCTTCACTAACAGCTCGCTCTATGCGCTGGTCGATTTTTACGCCGCCGAAACCGCCAGCCGGCGTTTCGAGAGAGGCGCGCTCGGCGCGGTGAAGGCGCCGGACCAGACGGTGCTGCTGGACCCCTTCTGGGTGCAGTCCGAACTGCGCATCGTCGATCCTGACGATCCGCCGGCGTCGATCGACCAATCGAAGACGGCCAGCGGCGCCTTCTATTTCTCGTCCCACAACAAGCCGGCCGCAAGCTACGTTTTGTCGTCACAGCCGCTGGCGGTCGGCGACAGGCGCGGTTTTGCGCGCCTCCTGCGCATGCGCGCTGCGATCCATCCCAGGATCGCCGACACGCTGGTGGCGAGTGGAATGCTGCCGCAGCGGCTGTCCTACGTCATGCCCCCGGTCATGAAGAAGCCGGATGTGACGTGGACGCTGCAGTCGGCCGACCATGTGACGGCCGACTATCCACTGACGGCGGATTATTCCGCGGAACCTCTCCCGCCCGACAGCAAGGACGCGATCGTCCAATCCCTGCGCGCGCTGTTGCCGGTGATGCTGGCCGCGACATCGGGTAGCGCGGGGCACCGGCCGCGCGGCATCGCGGACTACCAGGCGGCGATCGACGGTGCGCTGCGCGCCCGCAAGCCGTTTCAAGCCGTGCTACTGTCGCTTGAACTCACGCTGCAATATGGCGCGCAAGCCGATTGTCCGACAGTTGTCCGGAACAGCTGTCATTCGTCGAAGGAGGTCTTCGCGGTGGCCGCCAAGGACCGCCGGACACAGGACTTGAAGCGCTCCTTGCAATCGCCGCCCGCCCAATTGGATTTCGCGATCAAGCTTCTGCGCGGCCTCAAGCGTGACGATGTGAAGAACGGCTATGTGATCGACGATTTTCTGGCCAACGATCTCGTCGCCGCCGGCCATGGCGATCAGGCGCTGCCGCTGTTCCTGGGCGCGATCAAGGGCAATCCTTATCTCGCCGGATATTACAAGGACCTGGGCGATCTGTTCCGCCGCTCGTTCCAGCCCGATCTCGCCTGGCTCTGCTACGATCTCGGGCGCACGCTTCCCGGCGGTGCCGGCGCCCCGGTGATTTCGGACGTGAACGGCTTCGAGCAAAACCTGTCGGAGAAATATCCGGAGTTTTTTTGAGAGGCGGGCGCGTCTTAGTCGAACAAGCTTGACACGCTCTCTTCGTTGTTGATGCGCTTGATCGCGTCGCCGATCAGGGGCGCGATGGAGATGCGGCGGATATTGGCGCAGCGCCGGACTTCTTCGGTCGCGGCGATGGAATCGGTGATCACCATCGATTTCAGTTTCGAGGCCTGGATGCGCGCGACCGCGCCGCCCGACAGCACGCCATGGGTGGCATAGGCGCAGACGTCCTTGGCGCCGTCCTTGATGAGGGCCTCGGCGGCGTTGCAGATCGTGCCGCCGGAATCGATGATGTCGTCGATCAGGATGCAGGAACGGCCGGACACGTCGCCGATGATGTTCATCACCTCGCTCTCGCCGGCGCGTTCGCGGCGCTTGTCGACGATGGCGAGATCGGTGCCCAGCCGCTTGGCGAGCGCGCGGGCCCGCACCACGCCGCCGACGTCCGGCGACACCACCATCAGGTGATCGCCGGTGCCCAGATAATCCTCGATATCCCGCACGATCACGGGCGCGGCATAGAGATTGTCGGTGGGGATGTCGAAGAAGCCCTGGATCTGTCCCGCATGGAGATCGACGGTCAGCACGCGGTCGGCGCCGGCTTCGGTGATCAGGTTGGCGACCAGCTTGGCGGAGATCGGCGTGCGCGGGCCGACTTTGCGGTCCTGCCGCGCATAGCCGAAATAGGGAATGACGGCAGTGATGCGCCGCGCCGAAGCGCGCCTGAGCGCATCGATGACGATCAGCAATTCCATCAGATTGTCGTTGGCGGGAAAGCTGGTCGACTGGATGACGAACATGTCCTCGCCGCGGACATTTTCCTGCACCTCGACGAACACTTCCATGTCGGCGAAGCGGCGGACCTGGGCCTTGACGAACGGGAGCTTCAGATGGGCGCCGATCTTTTCGGCCAGCTCGCGGTTGGAATTGGCCGCCAGGAGTTTCATGTTTCGCGCTGTCTCGCCCATGAACACCCGGTCCCGATATGAAGGTTTGGTGAAGGGGTTCTAGCAAGGCGTCCGCGCCGGGTGAAGTGTCAGGGAAGCACAATCGCGGAAATCTGGCGGCCGTAATTAGCCTCGCCGCGATGGGTGGCTCTGCGGAAACTGAAGAACTCGGCCTCGCGCGCGTAGGTGTCGGCGTAAAGCCCTGCGACGTCGGCGATACCCGCCTCGCGCAATCTGTGGACAACATAGCCCTCCAGGTCGAAGCGGAAATGGCCGGCGCGTTCGGCGAGCATGAAAAATTGATCGCTGTTCGAATCGGACTGCCGGAAGCGCGCTTCGAATTCGGGGCCGACTTCGTAGTTCGCTTTCGCAATGCAGGGGCCGATGGCTGCGGCAATCCGTCCGCGCTCGGCGCCGAGCTCTTCCATCGCGACGATTGCCGATTCGATCACGCCGGTGAGCGCGCCCTTCCAGCCGGCATGCGCCGCGCCGATCACGCCGGCCGCGCCATCCGCCAGCAGCACCGGTGCGCAATCGGCGGTCAGGATGCCGAGCGCGATGCCGGGCGTCTTCGTCGCCATCGCGTCAACCTGCGGACCTTTGCCGATGTCCCACGGCGCATCGACGATCACGCAGTCGGCGCTGTGCATCTGGTAGAGGGTGACCAGGCTCTTTGCGCCGAGAGCATCCTGCGCCCGCTTGCGGTTTTCGCCGACCGCGGCGCTGTCGTCGCCCGAGCCGGGCCCGCAATTGAGCGAGGCGAAGATGCCGGTGGAGACACCGCCCTGCCGGCCGAAGAAGCCATGGGGGACGGTGGAAAGGTTCTTGGCGCGAAGGAAGTCTGTCATGCGAACCCCGGCGGTTTGGGCGCGGACTGTGGCAGGATCGCCATGGCCTTGAACAGCGTTCCCATCTGATCCGGCAGGACCAGGCGCTTCAGCTGGGAGTCGATACCGGGATTGCGCCCAAGCTGCCCGCGCGCCAGCCGTTCGGCACGCTGCACGATGCCAAGAGCTGTCAGGAATTCGCCCTGATCGGCGGGGCCGAACGCCGCCGCGCCATTTCGCGTCGCGGCCTGGGCCAATGCCGCGAAATCGACATGGGCGGAGAGGTCGACATCTCCGGGGCTGTCAAGAATATCCTTGAAAGCGTGATTGCCGACAGCCTGCAGCGTGTCGCCGAAGCCGGCGTCGGCGCCGTAGCCATAGTCCACGATCAGCGCCGCGCCGCCATGCCGCGCGATCGATTGTGCGATCTGCTCGGCGAGCGCGGTCGCGGCCGGCGATGTTTCATAGACGCCGCCCGGCGGCGCGCCGTCGCGGCTGGGCGGCAGCAGCGCCGGCGAAATCGGCTCGGGCGCCAGCGCGAAGGCAAGCGCGCCGTCCGCATCGCGCGCGATCATGCGCTCGCACCAGCCGCGTTCGGCCTTGACGAACTGGCGGATCGGCAGCGCATCGAAGAATTCATTGGCGAGAAGGAACAGCGGACGATCCGGCTCTTCGAAATGGTCGCTCCAGCCTATCGGATAGTCCTTCAACGTCTCGCGCTGCAGGGCTTGCAGAACCGGATTGGATTCGACCAGCACGATGTCGATGGCCGCGAGGAATTCCGGCATCAGTCGCGCCGCGCGCAGCGCATCGGCCATCAAGGTGCCGCGCCCCGGGCCCAGCTCGACGAGGCGGGCGGGCGAAGGCCGTCCCTGGTCATGCCAGCATTGCGCGATCCATAGTCCGAGCAATTCGCCGAACATCTGGGAGATTTCCGGCGCGGTGGTGAAATCGCCGCCAGCGCCCAACGGATCGCGCGTCGCGTAATAGCCGTATTGCGGATCGTGCAGCGCCATGGTCATGAACTGCGCGATGGAGAGCGGCCCTTGCGCCTGGATCAGCCCCGCGATCCGCGCGGCCAGCGCGTTCATGCGGCGGTTTGCGCCCTGGGCGCGCGCAACGCGACCCACAGCACCACGCCGCCGCCGATCAGGAACAGGATCGACAGCGCCTGGCCCATGCTGACGCCGGCCAGGAACGGCGCGTCGGGCTCGCGGAAGAATTCGACGAAATAGCGCAGCACCGCATAGCCGATCAGGAACACGCCGCTGGTCAGCCCGGGCCGGTCCTGCCAGCGAAACACGCGAATGCCGATCTGCAGGATGGCGAACAGCAGGATACCCTCCAGCGCCGCTTCATAGAGCTGGCTTGGATGGCGCGGCATATGACCGGGCGCCTGCGGGAACACCATCGCCCATGGCACGTCCGAAGGCTTACCCCACAGCTCGCCATTGATGAAGTTCGCGATGCGCCCGAAGAACTGGCCGATCGGCTGCACGGCGCAAACCAGATCGCCGATCTGCAGCAGGGCAAGCTTGCGCCGCCGCGCGAACAGCACAATGGCCGCGATCACGCCGAGCGCCCCACCGTGGAACGACATGCCGCCATCCCAGGCCGCGACGATGCGGATCGGATGATAGAGGAAGTCCATGGGCAGGCCGGCGCCGCCTTGGCAGAAGCCGCCGTCCGGGCTGACCGAGCACAGGATGATGCCGTAGAGGAGCACCCAGCCGATGCGCCCGCCGATGATCACGCCGAGCGTCGCCCACACGAACAGATCGCCGACGTCGTCGTCGGTCGCCGGCGGCCTGCCGTTGAACGGCGGATTCGTCCACAGGCTGGGCGTGTGGAGCATCCGCAGGATCATCCACCAGCCGAGCGCCAGGCCCGCGATATAGGCCAGCGCATACCAGCGGATCGCGATCGGCCCCCAGATGTGCAGCAGCACCGGATCGATGTGGGGAAAGGGCAGGACGGCTTCGAGCATGGGGTAAATGGGGAATAGCGAGCAGCGAGTAGCGAATAGCGAATAGCGAACAGGACGTAAATGCCCCCACTCTCCAGTCGCCCTTTGACTTGTCTAGCTATTCGCTACTCGCTATTCGCTATTTCGCCCCGTGTCGGAGTCCCCCATGCAGACCGAAAACCCTTTCCTCGACGGGCTGGCAAAGTTCTTCACCGATGCGGCCGGCGCGGCGCAAGGCGTGCGCTCCGAACTCGACACCTTCATGCGCCAGCGGTTGGAGCGGCTGGTCGCCGACATGGACTTCGTGCCGCGAGAGGAATTCGAAGCGGTGAAG
>DATNNS010000329.1:0-3757 GCA_035601715.1 Rhizomicrobium sp. | reverse complement strand
ACCGCGAACATCGCCGGCGTGCATGTCGAAGTGCGCCTGCCGCAGAGCGGCCCGCCGTCGGGCAAGGACGTGATGATCGACGTGTCGTCGGACGACTATGTGGCGCTCGCCAACGTCACTGCGCTGCTGCGCAATCACCTCGAAGCGCAGCCCGAGATGCGTGACGTCGAGGACACCCGTCCGCTGCCCGGCATCGAATGGGATCTGCAGATCGACCGGCCCGTCGCCAGCCGCTTCGGCGCCAACGTACAGTCCGTCGGCACCGCGATGCAGCTCGTCACCGACGGCATCTTCGTCGGCGACTACCGGCCCGACGATTCCGACGCCCAGGTCGACATCCGCGTGCGCTATCCCAGCGCCTCGCGCGGCATCCATGCCCTCGACGACGTGCGCGTGGCGACCGCCAACGGCATGGTGCCGGCCAGCAACTTCGTCAAGCTCGTGCCGGCGCAACAGGTCAATTCGATCGAGCGCGTCAACGGCCACCGCGTCTATCACGTGCGCGGCAACATGAAGGCCGAATGCGGGCCGGGCGTGACGCAGAACTGCGTCGCGCATAAAATTCTGCCCAGCGCCGAGGTGACGAAGCTCAAGGCGTGGCTCGCGACGCAGAACCTGCCCAGCAGCGTGCTGGTCAAGTTCCGCGGCGGCCAGGAAGAGCAGGACGAGTCGATGAACTTCCTGGGCGGCGCGGCGCTGATGGCGCTGTTCCTGATCGGCATCGTGCTTCTGGCGCTGTTCAACAGCTTCTATCACACGGCGCTGATCCTGGTCGCCGTCGTGCTGGCGATGATCGGCGCGATGTTCGGCATGGTGGTGATGGCCCAGCCCTTCTCGGTGATCATGACCGGAACCGGAATGCTCGCGCTCGCGGGCATCGTGGTGAACCACAACATCGTCCTGATCGACACCTTCCATCGCCTGCGCGACGCCGGCATGGATCCGATCGAGGCGGTCATCCGCTCGAGCGCCCAGCGCCTGCGCCCGGTGTTCCTCACCACCATCACGGCCATCGGCGGCCTGCTGCCGATGATGCTGGCGATCGAGATCAATTTCTGGGACCGCAGCGTCACCATCGGCAGCCCCAACGCGATGATGTGGGTGCAGCTCTCCACCGCCATCGTCTTCGGCCTGGCCTTCTCCAAGCTGATCACGCTGGGCCTGGTGCCAGCGATGCTGGCGATGCCCTACCGCATCCGCAACTGGCGCACCGCGCGCCGCGCCCGCAAGGCACCGGCGCTCGTCGGCGGCGCCATCCGCCAGACGGAAATCCCGCCTTACGAGCAGGCGGCGGAGTAAGACCCACCTCCCCGTTGTGGGGAGGTCGAAACGCGAAGCGTTTCGGGTGGGGGGTAGGTCTATCCGTCGATACCGTCCCCCTACCCGAAAAATCCATCGCTGCGCTCGGATTTTTCGACCTCCCCACAAGGGGGAGGTGAAGAACTAACTCACCGCCTCGACCTTCGCGATTCCCGGCACGACGTCGGGATCGTTCTCGACTTCCTTGAGCTTCTCGCGCGCCGCGGCGGCCGCTTTCTGCTTGTTCCACATCGCCGCGTAGTGCCCGCCTTTGGCGATCAGCTCGCCGTGGCGGCCGCGCTCGATGATCTCGCCGTGATCCAGCACGAGGATTTCGTCGGCATCCACCACGGTGGAGAGGCGATGGGCGATGACGAGCGACGTGCGGTTGCGCGAGATCTCGTTGAGCGCGCCCTGGATCTCGCGTTCCGTGCCGGTGTCGAGCGCCGACGTCGCTTCGTCGAGCAACAGGATCGGCGGGTTCTTGAGGATGGTGCGCGCGATGGCGACGCGCTGCTTCTCGCCGCCCGACAGCTTCAGCCCGCGCTCGCCCACCATGGACTCGTAGCCCAACGGCAGCTCGCGGATGAACGGATCGATCTGGGCGTGGCGCGCCGCGTCCTTGATCTCGGACTCGTTGGCGCCGATGCGGCCGTAGGCGATGTTGTAGCGGATGGTATCGTTGAACAGCACGGTATCCTGCGGCACGATGCCGATGTTGGCGCGCAAGGACGCCTGCGTCACGTCGCGGATGTCCTGGCCGTCGATCGTCACGCTGCCGCTTTTGATGTCGTAGAAACGGTAGAGGATGCGCGAGATGGTCGACTTGCCCGCGCCCGACGGCCCCACCACCGCGATGGTCTTGCCCGCCGGCACGCGAAAGCTGACGCCCTTGAGCACGACGCGCTCGGGATCGTAGGAAAACACCACATTGTCGAACACGATCTCGCCGCCCGTGATCACCAGGTCCGGCGCGCCCGGCTTGTCCGTCACTTCCTCGGGCTGGTGCAGCAGGCGGAACATCGCGTCCATGTCCACCAGCGCCTGAGTGATCTCGCGATAGACCGTGCCGAGCAGATTGAGCGGCTGGTAGAGCTGCATCAGGATCGCATTGGCCATCACGAAATCGCCGACCGTGAAACGCCCCTGCTTGATGCCGACGGCCGTCAGCACCATCACCGCGCCCATGCCCAGCGACATGATCACCGCCTGCCCGGTGTTGAGCACCGACAAGGATGTCTGCGCCTGCACCGAGGCGCGGGAATATTTCTCCATCGACTTGTCGAAGCGCCGCGTTTCATGGTGCTCGTTGTTGAAGTACTTGACCGTTTCGTAATTGAGCAGGCTGTCGACCGCCTTGGTGTTGGCGTCCTGGTCGCTCTGGTTCATGTCGCGGCGGAACTGGATGCGCCAGCGCGTGATCGCAAAAGTGAACCAGACATAGGCCGCCACCATCGCCAGCGTCGCCAGCGCCACCCAGATGTCGAGCTTGGCGATCAGGATCGCGCTGAACAGCACGAGCTGAAACACGGTGGGGAAGATATTGAAGATCACGAAGGACAAAAACGTGTCGATGCCCTTGGTGCCGCGCTCGATGATGCGGCTGAGGCCGCCCGTCTTGCGCTCCAGATGGAAGCGCAGCGACAGATTGTGGATATGCGCGAAGGTCGAGACGCCCACTTCGCGCAGCGCATGATATTGCACCTTGGCGAAGACGCCGTCGCGCAGCTGCGCGAACGCCTGCATCAGGACGCGCGCGACCACATAGCCGCCGATCAGCGCCAGCGTCGTCGCCATCGCGATGGTGGCGGGCGGCTTGCGCGCGAGCTGGTTGGTGATCCAGCCCATGAACAGCGGAAACGCCGTCGTCGCCAGGATCGCGAGCCCCAGGCACAGCAGCGACACGAACACGCGCGCGCGCAGATCGGGCCGGTCCTTCGGCCACAGATAGGGCAGCAGCATCCACAACGGCCGCAGGCTCGGCGCGCCGTCGCCTTCCTCGAGCAGGATCTTGGCCATCAATTCCCCATATTGGCGCCGCCGAAGGCGAGGAAGCCGGCGAGCAGCGCGAGCGCGGAAATGGCGGCCAGGATGATCAACGGACGGGACAAGTTAACCTCTTTGCGGATGCCCAATTGAGGATGCATGGGCGCGCGAACCTGTTTAGAAACAGGCGCGCCCGCTGGCAAGGCGCGAGTCCATCGGCGAGATCACGTCATGCATAACCCCGAATCCGGCAGGGACAAGGCGCGCGCCGCGATCTGCGTCTTCTGCGGCTCGTCGCATGGCGGCGATCCCGCGTTCGCCGAAGCCGCGCGGCAGTTGGGACTCCAGATCGCCCGGCAAGGCTATTCGCTGGTGTTCGGCGGCGGCAATATCGGGCTGATGGGCGAGACGGCGCGGGCGGCGCGCGACGCGGGCGCGCCGGTGCTCGGCATCCTGCCGGGCTTCCTGCGCC
>DATNNS010000328.1:0-3935 GCA_035601715.1 Rhizomicrobium sp. | reverse complement strand
CCCTATAACCCGCCCATGCCCCGCAAAGACCGCCGACATTTCTCTCCCAAGCAGGCCCATCCGAAGGCGCCCGACGGGCTGTGGCTGTATGGGACGCATGCCGTCCAGGCCGCGCTCGCCAATCCGTTGCGCAAGGTGCTGCGGGTCGTGCTCACCGAGCGCGCGGCGGGTGAGATTGGGGCCAAGCTGCTGGGGCGCGTGAAAAGCGAGAGGGTGGAGAGCGACGCCGTGGCGCGGCTATTGCCGCCCGGCGCCGTGCATCAGGGCGTGGCGGCGCTGTGCGACAAGCTGCCGAACCGCGATCTGGCGGATGTGCTGGCGGCGCCCGCGCCGCGCCGGCGCATCGTGCTGGTGCTTGACCAGATTTCCGATCCGCACAATGCGGGTGCCATCCTGCGCTCGGCGGCGGCGTTCGGCGTTTCGGCCGTGGTGGTGCAGGATCGCAACGCGCCGGACGAGTCCGGCGTGCTGGCCAAGGCGGCCTCCGGCGCGCTCGACATCGTGCCCTATGTGCAGGTGGTCAATATCGCGCGCGCGCTGGAGACGCTGGGCAAGCTCGGCTTCTGGCGCGTGGCGCTGGCGGGCGACGGCGAAACCGCGCTCAGCGAGGCCGTGCCCGAAGGCGACGTTGCCGTCGTGTTGGGCTCTGAAGGCTCAGGCATCCGCCGCCTGGTGCGCGAGACCTGCGACGCTGCCGCGTTCATTCCCATGGACCCCGGCATGGAGAGCCTCAACGTGAGCAACGCCGCCGCGGTCGCGCTCTACGAACTCCGCAGAACGTGAATTGGAACCACCCGCCCGACTCGGCCATTATCAATTGCTGAACACGGTCTTAGAGGGTGATCCATGCGTTCCTGCCTGCTGTGGCTGATCGGCGTGCCGATCCCCATCATCATCGTGCTCTGGCTGCTTACAGGGCATTCCTGATTCATTCCGCCGCTTGCGGCAGCTCCTTCGGCTTCCAGCGCAGCACGGGCTTGCGCGCGGCGGCGGTCTCGTCGAGGCGGCGGCGCGGGGCCAGATGCGGCGCGCCTTCGAAGCGCGCGGTCTTGCCTGCCCTGGCCTCCAGTGCCAATTCACGCAGCACATGGATGAAACGGTCGAGGCTTTCTTTGGATTCCGATTCCGTCGGCTCGATCAGCATCGCGCCGTGGACGACGAGCGGAAAATACATCGTCATCGGATGATAGCCCTCGTCGATCATCGCCTTGGCGAAGTCGAGCGTGGTGACACCGGTGCCTTCGAGGAACGTGTCGTCGAACAGCGCCTCATGCATGCAGGGTCCTTCGCCGAACGGCGCGCTCATCACGTCTTTTAGCGACGCGAGGATGTAGTTGGCGGAGAGCACCGCGTCCTCGCTCGCCTGGCGGATGCCGTCTGCCCCGTGACTCAGCATATAGGTCAGCGCGCGGCTGAACATGCCCATCTGGCCGTGGAACGCGCACATCCGGCCGAACGGCTTGGCGCCCTTGGCCGTTTCGTCGCGATGCTCGATCAGGCGGAAGCCGCCGGAGTCGTGCATCAAGAGCGGCAGCGGCGCGAATGGCGCCAATGCTTGCGACAGCACCACCGGTCCCGCCCCCGGTCCGCCACCGCCATGCGGCGTGGAGAACGTCTTGTGCAGGTTGATATGCATCGCATCGACGCCGAGATCGCCGGGGCGCACGCGGCCGGCGATGGCGTTGAAGTTGGCGCCGTCGCAATAGAAATAGGCGCCCGCCTTGTGCACCGCGTCGGCCATCTCCTTGATGCGCGGCTCGAACAATCCGCAAGTGTTGGGATTGGTCAGCATGATCGCGGCGACGTCGGGACCGAGCTTGGCCTCGAGCGCGTCGGCATCGACATGGCCGTCATCCGTCGCCGGCACTTCCTCGACCGTGAAGCCAGCGAACGCCGCGGTCGCCGGATTGGTGCCGTGGGCCGAGGACGGCACCAGCACGCGATGGCGCTTTTCGCCGCGCGCTTCGAGCGCCGCGCGGATCGTGAGCAGGCCGCACAACTCGCCATGGGCGCCCGCCTTGGGCGACATCGCGACCGCGGGCATTCCGGTCAACACGGTCAGCCAGCGCATCAGTTCGGAGATCGCTTCGAGCGCGCCCTGCACCGTGCGCTGCGGCGCGAGCGGGTGGGCGTCACCGAAGCCCGGCAGCCGCGCCATCTTCTCGTTGAGCCGCGGATTGTGCTTCATCGTGCAGGAGCCGAGCGGATAAAGCCCGGAATCGATCGCATAGTTCATCCGCGACAGCCGCACGTAATGGCGGATGACTTCCGGTTCCGAAAGACCCGGCAAGCCGACCGGCGTTTTGCGGCGTAAGCCCGCGAGCCGCGTCTCGGCAATCTGCACTTCGGGAATATCGACACCCGTCATGCCGGGACGGCCGAGCTCGAAGATCAATGCCTCTTCGTGATCGAGGCCGCGATCGCCCGAGATGGTCGCCAGTTCGTTGTCGCCGACGGTGCCCGGTGCGGTCGGTCGCCCCTGATTGTTCATGGTCATGACAGCACCTCCGCCAGCGCCTTGGCGAAGGCATCGCAATCCTCGTCGGTGTTGGTTTCAGTGGCGGCGACGATCAAGAGATCGCGCACCTGCGCGTCATGCGGCATCAGCCGCGAGACCGGCACGCCGGCGATGACGCCCTTCTCGACCAGCGCATCGACAACGCTTGCCGCGGGCTTGGGCAGCTTGAGCGTGAACTCATTGAAGAAAGACGGCGTGATCAGCGACACGCCTTTCACCTTCGCCAGCCGGTCGGCCAATCCGGACGCGCGCGCGTGGTTGGCGCGGGCGAGACGCGAGAATCCCTCTTCGCCGAGCAGCGAAAGATGGATCGTGAAAGCGAGACAGCACAGGCCCGAATTGGTGCAGATGTTGCTCGTCGCCTTCTCGCGGCGGATATGCTGCTCGCGCGTGGACAGCGTCAGCACATAGCCGCGCTTGCCGCTCGCATCGGCGGTTTCGCCGGTCAGCCGGCCCGGCATCTGGCGCAGGAATTTCTCGCGCGTGGCGAACAGGCCGACATAGGGCCCGCCGAAACCGAGGCCGACACCGAGGGACTGGCCTTCGGCGGCAACGATGTCCGCGCCCTGCGCACCCGGCGGCTCGATCAGGCCGAGCGAGACGATCTCGGTCACCACTGCGATCAGCAGCGCGCCCTTGGCATGGGCGGCATCGGCGATCGGCTTCAAGTCGCGGATCAAGCCGAACACATCGGGGCTCTGCACCACGACACAGGCGGTCTCCTCGTCGATCAGCGACAGGATTTCTTCGACCTTGCCGGGGACGGACGGCGCGCGCACCACCTCGCCCGACAGCGCGGCAACGGTCTCGACGGTCTCGGCATAATGTGGGTGCAATCCGCCTGAGAGGATCGCCTTGCTGCGCCGGGTGATGCGCCGCGCCATCAGCACGGCTTCGGCGGTGGCCGTCGAGCCGTCGTAGAGCGAGGCGTTGGCGACCTCCATGCCGGTGAGCAGCGCCACCTGGGTCTGGAATTCGAACAGATATTGCAGCGTGCCCTGCGCGATCTCCGGCTGATAGGGCGTGTAGGAGGTGAGGAATTCCGAGCGCTGGATCAGGTGATCGACGGCGGCCGGAACGTGATGCTTGTAAGCGCCCGCGCCGCAGAAGAACGGCACCGCCCCCGCCGCCGTGCTTTTCGCAGCCATGCGCGTCAGCGCGCGCTCGACCTCGATCTCGCCCTGCGTATCGGGCAGATCGAACGCGCTGCGCGCCACCACCGCCGATTTCGGCACATCGCGGAACAGCGCATCGATGTCGCGCGCGCCGATCTTGGCGAGCATGGCGGTGCGGTCGTCGGGGGTTAACGGCAGATACCTCATCACCACTCCATTGTCATGGCCCGCGAATGCGGGCCACCCAGGTGACATCTGGGCGTTGTCGAAATTTCGCTCGGCGTTTCGTGGGCGATGGTCAT
>DATNNS010000327.1:0-3744 GCA_035601715.1 Rhizomicrobium sp. | reverse complement strand
CGACGTCTGCGAGCCACACTTCGTAATGGACATGGGGCCCGGTGCTGCGCCCGGTCGATCCGAGTTTTCCGATGGGCGAGCCTTTCTGCACTCTAGCGCCAACCTGCACAAGAATCGATGACAGGTGGCCGTAACGCGTCCGAAATCCGTAGCCGTGGTCGATCTCGACCATATTGCCGTAGCCGCCGCGCATTCCCGCCCAAACCACGACGCCGGGCGCTGTCGCCGCCACCGTCGCGCCCCAGGGGCCGGCGAAATCCAGGCCGGGATGGAACGACAGCCGGCGCGTGAACGGATCGACGCGGGCGCCGAAGCCGCTGGTGCGCTCAAATTGCGAGCCGTGCACCGGCGTGGTCAGGGGCACGTGATGCAGCGCGCCGAACAGCGTATCGAGCTCCTTGGAATGGGCGATCGCGCCGACATAGGCCTGCGTGAACGCCTGGTCGGCGATGCCTTCGATATGCACCGACTGGATCGGGATGAACGGACCGCCGATGCCGCCGGACGCCTGCTGCTCCAGCCCGTTGGGATCGACGCCGACGCGGCGCAGGACCACCTGCAGATCGTCGATGCGCGACGCGACCTGGTGGTCGACGCCAACCAGCAGCGCGGTTTCCTGACCGCTCATCTGCCGGATGCGTTCGGTCTGTTCGGCGAGCAGGTGGAATGCGGGGGCGTTGGGCACTTTGGTCGCGGCAGCAGTCTGGGACCTGGAATGGAACAGGGCGCCGACGCTGCTGACGGCCTGGTCCAGAAGGCTCGCCTGCTTGACGGGCGCCGGGGCCGGCAGCGACGGATCTTCCGCGGCCATCTGCTTGATCGTCGGGTCTTCCAGGGCGCTCGCCTTGCCGGCGGCCGTAGGATGGGCGGTGCGCGGCTGCGGATCGACGCCTTGCGGCATCACGTTGAGCTGTGAGCTGCCGCTGATATTGGCGCTGCCGTTTGCGGGACCGGCGACCGGTGCGACCGGGGCGCCTTCGCCTTCATCCGTATCGCTGGCCATGTTCGCCGCCGGACCGGCCGCGACCGGGATGTCGTCTTCCGAACCCTGGCGCAGCCCGGCGCTGCCGCTGATGCTCGACAGAGTCTGGTCCACGGCCTGCTTCTGGCCGAGCAGCCGCGCGACGGTGGACTGCTTGTTCTCCAGCTCGTCGGCGGTCGATTTGAATTTGTCTTCGGCCGCGACCAGCGCGCCGTTCAATTCGTCGTAGGACACCTGTAGATCGGCGACGCGGTTTTCGTAGGTCGACTGCATCTGCTGATAGCGGTGATCCTTCGCCGCGATGATGCGGTCTTTGAAGATCACGTTGACGGAGGCGAAGGCGAACCAGCCCAGAAAGATCAGCGACAACCCGGCCAAGGTTGCCTGCAGCGTGGCGCCGAAGGTGAAGAACTGCACCCGGCCGTCGCTGCGGATGTAGATCTGACGCTCCGGAAACGTCGCATGAAGCCACGTCCACGCACGCTCGATGAGCGTTCCGGCCATGCGACCACTTCCCTCTACGGCGTCTTTCGCGCCAACCCCTGAAGGCATCATTTCACCTACATCTGGGCGCTTTATCAAGCTCTTAGCCCAGAAAAAAGAACTCGCAGTTAATCGTGGCCGGAACGGCAGTTCGCGGCGATTCATTGGGATTTCGCCGCGGCGAGCACGGCCTCCACATGACCCGGGACCCTGACCTTGCGCCAAATCTCGCGAATGACGCCCTTGCCGTCGATCAGATACGTTGCCCGTTCCATTCCCATGTATTTCCGGCCGTATAGGGACTTTTCACCCCAGACGCCATAGGCCTGCGCGGCCTTGAGGTCGGGATCCGATCCCAGGGTTATCTTGAGTTTATGTTTCTTGCGAAATTTTTCGTGGGATGCGGCGGTATCCTTGGATACGCCCACCAGTTCGACCCCCAATGCCTCGAATTTCCGTTTGGCCGCGGTGAACGCAATCGCCTCCGTAGTACAACCGGAAGTATCGTCCTTGGGGTAGAAATAGAGGACATAAGGCTTGCCCTTCAGGGCTGCCGAGGAGATTTCGCCGCCGCCATCGGTGGCAAGTTTGAATGCGGGCGCCCGGTCGCCGGGCGCGAGCTCTTTGGCCATCAAGGTTTTCCCGACTCCGTGCCGGCCGCGTGCCCTGCCGCGTGAACGGGCCCAGCCCTCTGGCGTTTACCAATGGTAGGGGTTAGGCGATATGCTGAAGCGCGATCCGGCGCAAGAGCCCGGACCCGATTCGTGCAATGGTTCCGGGCCTTAGCGGCAGATTCAGGGTATGCGCCTGTTGAAAATCCCCAAGATCAGGCTTCCCGAATTAAGCTGGCTCCCCCGGCCGAAGCGGCATCATTGGCACCTGGGCGGCTGGACGGTCGCCTGCCTGGTGGCGGCCTTCCTGTTCTTCACGGTCGGCGCGCTGCTGCGGGTGCTGGTCGGGCCGGTTTCGCTCGGGCCTTTCAACGGCACGTTGGCGAGCTCGATCTCGGACGCGCTGCCCGGTTTGTCGGTGCGCTACGACGAGGCGGCGCTGGAATGGTCGCGCGAGGAAGGCCGCGTCAATCTCGTCATCCTCGGCGCGCGCGTTTTCGACGACAGGGGCCGCATCATCGCCCAGGCGCCGCAGGCCGAAATCGGGCTCGCCGCCGGCGCGTTCATCCAGGGCAAGATCAAGGTGCGGCGCATCGCGCTGGTCGGCGTCCAGCTCAACTTCGTCCGCATGGCCGACGGCAGCCTGCGCCTGGGCGTCGAGAACGACCACGGCGGCAGCAACGTCCTCGACCGCATCCGCGACGCGATCCAAAAAGGCGGCGGCGGCGCCTCGTCGCTGCAGAGCTTCGCGGTGCGCCATGCGCGCATCGCCTTCTATGACGAGACCACGCGCCTGTTCGTCGTCGCTCCCGATGCCGGGCTTCAGGTCGCGACCGGATTGCCGGGCGAGACGAAAGGCTCGGTTCACGCCACCGTCGACGCGCAAGTCGAGATCTCCGGCCATCGCGCCCATGTCACCGCCGATCTGAAGCTGCCGCGCGAAGGCGGCACGGTCACCGGCGACATGAGCATGACCGGGCTCGACCTCGCGGCGCTGGCGGCGAACACCAAGTCGTTCGCGTTCCTGGCGCCACTCGGCCTGACGGTCGAACTCTCCGGCTCGTTCACGCTCGATCACGGCACCCGTCTCGCGCTCGCCGATTTCGGCATCGGCGCGGTCGGCGATGTGAGCGGCTTCGGTCCGCATCCGCTGCATGTCAAATCCCTCAAGCTGGTCGGCCGTTACGACGGCAACACCGGACGGCTGCTGATCGACGATGCGACACTGACCGGCAACCAGGCGCAGGCGCATCTGCAGGGCATCGGCGATCTGACGTTCGACGGGCAGGGCGCGCTGACGCTCGCGGCGCTCGATCTCACGATGGACAAGATCGCCCTCGACATGCCCGACGTCATGGGCCGCAACGTCGCGATCGCGCGCGCCGCGTTGCGCGCGACCTACACGACCGCGACCAACGAGATCGCCGTCAGCCAGGCGGTGATTTCCGGTGGCACGCTGTCGGCCAACTTCGCCGGCAAGGTGACGCTCGCCGGCAACCAGTCGCCGGGCATCGATGTCGACGGCAAGGTCGCCGCGATCGGCATCCGCGACCTGCTGCATTACTGGCCGCTCAAGCTCGCCGACGGACCGCGCAGCTGGATCGACACCAACGTCGCCGCCGGCCGTATCGGGCCCATCGTCGTCCATACCCATCTGCTGCCCGGCGC
>DATNNS010000326.1:0-2090 GCA_035601715.1 Rhizomicrobium sp. | reverse complement strand
GCACGCCGGGCCGGCCACCCAGCCGCGGCGCGTCTGCGCCGCGAATAACGAAAACAATTCGTTGTTGCGCGCGGACACGCGCCTGCTGGGTGGCCGCCTCAAGGGCGGCCATGACGAATTGTTGAGAACTCCGCGTCTCTGCGGCTCCGTGTGAATCATTTCTTTTGTCGCGTCGCAGTGGACCACTCCCTCCGGCCATCGCATATTGGGCGCAGTCTAAGGCGGAGTTGTTCATGCGGTTGGTTATTGCGCTGGCGGCGTTCGTCCTGGCCGGTGCCTTGCCCGCGCATGCGGCCGGTGGGTTCGCCGATTGGGGCGCGATCGTCGTCGCCGGCGACTTCCATGCCCATGACGGCAGCGAGGCGGAGTTCTTCGACAACGGCCGGCGCGATGTCGCGGCCCAGCTTCAGCGCATCGGCTTCGCGCCCGGCAATGTGATTCAGTTCTCGTTGCGGCCCGAGCGCTATACGCCGCAGCCGCTGCGCGCCGACAAGCAGGCCATCGCCAACACGCTGTGGGACCTTTCCAACCGCACCGCCGGCGGCTGCCTGATCTATTTCACGTCGCATGGCTCGCCTTCGGGCGTGCAGCTTGGCGACGGCATGATCGCGCCCGACGATATGGCGACCATGGTCGACAACGCCTGCGGCGACAGGCCGACGGTGGTGATCGTCTCGGCCTGTTTCTCCGGTGTGTTCGTGCCGGTGCTGGCCGGCGCCAACCGGTTCGTCTTCACGGCGGCGCGGCCCGACCGCGCGTCGTTCGGCTGCGGCCAGACCGACCGCTACACGTTCTTCGACGAATGCATGCTGCAGGCGTTTCCCGCCTCGCACGATTTTCCGGGACTGGCGGCGCTGACCAGGGCCTGCGTCGCGGCACGCGAGAAGAAAGAGAAGACGTCGCCGCCATCGGAACCGCAACTTTCCGTCGGCGCCGCCGTCGCCGCAAATCTGCCGCACTGGTGAGGCGGCGATGGCACGCACGCAAGCCCTGGCTTATGCCGCGACGCAGACGGCGCGCGTCGCGTTCTACGGCGCCCATTATCTGGCGGCGCGGCTGGTCGCGCGCGACAGCTTCGCGAAGATCGAGAAGCCCGCGCATGCCATTCCCTCGCTCGGCGCCGTGCTCAGGGCGATGGGGGCGCTGTTCGCGCAGGACTGGGCGAATGTGCAGGCGGGACTCTATCCCATGCCCGTCGATCTCGCCGACGAGACGCGCCATGCGCTGGCGAGCGCGCGCTATCTCTCCGACATCCCGCGCGTCGTGCGCCGCAAGCAGCGCCACGGCCACGACGAAGCGAAAAAGCGCGGCGAGGGCCTGCCGCGCTATTACCGGCAGAATTTCCACTACCAGACCGACGGCTATCTGAGCGAGCGCTCCGCGAAACTCTACGAATTCCAGGTCGAGGCGCTGTTCGCCGGCACCGCGGACGCGATGCGCCGGCGCGCGTTCGTGCCGCTGGCCAAAGCGCTGGACGGTCGCGAGGCGCCGACGCTGCTCGACATCGGCGCCGGCACGGGACGCTTTCTGTCCCTCGTCAAATCCGCGCGGCCGGACTGGAAGGCGATCGCGCTAGATCTCTCCGAGCCTTATCTGAAGCGTGCGCGCTCGGCGCTGCGCGGGCAGATCGGCGTCGAATTCGTTGCCGCGCCTGCCGAGGCAATGCCATTGCCTGATGCCAGCGTCGATGCCGCGGTCAGCATCTATCTGTTCCACGAATTGCCGCCCAAGATACGCGCGGCCGCCGCGAAGGAAATCGCCCGCGTGCTGAAACCGGGCGGCGTCTTCGTGCTGGCCGAAACGATCCAATATGGCGACGCGCCCGCGTTCGACGGCCTGATCGACGTGTTCCCATCGCTGCTGCACGAGCCGTATTATGCGAGCTATACAAAAACCGATCTCGACAAGCTGTTCGGCGCTGCGGGATTGAAGCGGGTGGACACCGACATCGCCTATCTGACGAAGATCGCGACGTTCTGGAAGCAAGCGTCGGAAACCCGTGCGGTCGCATCCGAGGCGCGGCGCTCGCGAAAGCGTAAGAATTGATAGCGTAACACTTTTCAACTCAGCCCCAATTGTCACGGCCCGCG
>DATNNS010000325.1:0-4185 GCA_035601715.1 Rhizomicrobium sp. | reverse complement strand
GAACGCGGTGGATCCCGACACGAACGTCCTGCCGCTGAGCGGGACGCGCGAGGGCCTGTTCCTGGCGCCCTTCATCGTCACGCCGGAGACAAAAGTGGGCGGTCGGCCCGCGATCCTGCTGCCCAATCCGTTCTACCAATGCTATGCGGCGGCGATCCTGGCGAGCGGCGCCGAGCCGGTCTTCGTGGCGACCGGCGCGGACTTCCTTCCCGATTACACAGCACTTCCCAAAGCGGTGCTCGCGCGCACCGTCGCCGCCTATCTCTGCTCGCCGTCCAATCCCGAAGGCGCGACGGCGGACGATGCCTATTGGCGCGCGCTGTTCGCCCTGGCGGACGAATACGATTTCACCGTCTTCGCCGACGAATGCTATGCGGACATTTATTTCGACAGCCGCCCCATCGGCGCGCTCGCCGCGCGTTGGGCGCAGAGCGGCACGCTCGATCGGCTGCTGACTTTTCATTCGCTGTCGAAACGCTCCGGCCTGCCCGGGCTGCGCTCCGGGATCGTCGCGGGCGACGCCAGGCTGATGGCCACCTTCCGGCAGTTCCGCAACTATGCCGGCCCGCAAATGCCGATGCCGCTCATGGCGGCGAGCGCGGCGGCGTGGCGCGACGAGGCGCATGTCACCGCCAACCGGGCGATGTATACCGAGCGCTTCATCGCCGCGCTGCGCCTGCTCGGCAACCGCACCGGATTCCGCATGCCGGACGGCGGATTCTTCCTCTGGCTCGATGTCGGCGACGGGGTGGCCGCCACATTAAAACTCTGGCGCGAAGGGGGCATCCGCGTGCTGCCCGGCGCCTATATGGGACGCGAAACCGAGCCCGGAAAACCCCAGTCAAACCCTGGGTTTTCGTTCATCCGGATTGCCCTCGTTAGTGATTTGTCAACCATTGAGGCGACACTTGCACGGATGGGCGAATTTCTGAGCAGGGGCGCATGACCATCGTCTATCAGCCGCGGTCGCGGCGCGCCGCGCTGGCCGATGCGTTCGACGACGCGCGCCGCATGGTCGCGCGCTTTTTCCGCGATGCGGTGCTGCGCGGCGCGGGCGCGTTGCTGCTGCTGGTCGCGCTCACGGGCTTCGTGGCGCTCGTCGCTTACAATCCCAACGACGCGAGCCTCAACAATGCCGCCGGCGGGGTGGCCGCCAACTGGCTCGGCGGCTTCGGGGCGGCGGCGGCGGATCTGCTGCTGCAGAGCTTCGGCCTCGCGGCGCTGGCGTTCCTCGCCGCACCGGCGGTGTGGGGCGCGCGCGCGCTGTTCGGGCACAAGGTTCATTATGGGCTGTCGCGGCTGATCGCGTGGTTCCTGGGCACGCTGCTGGTCGCGGCGGGGCTCGGCGTCTTCCCCGCGCCGCTCGGATTGCCGGCCGGCTATGGCGGCATGATCGGCATCACCGTCACCAATCTCTCCGCTCATATCGGCCAGGTCTATGGCCAGGACTGGATCGGCATGTTCGTGCCGCTCGTGATGCTCATCGTCGGCCTGCCGCTGTCGTTCCTCGCCACGGGGCTGGAAGCGGGCGCGATCGCGCGCGGCCTGACCAACGTGCCGGCGGCGTTCGTCTGGCTCAAACGGATGACCCGCATTCCGCCCAAGACGCAGGATTATAACGAGCCGGACGATCACGAATTCGAGGCGCGCGACGACGGCGACGATGACGATGCTTACGGCCTCGCGGTCAGGCCCGAACCGGTTGCCGCGGCCACGCGCGACAGCGGCCGCATCAAGCGCGAGGAAGCGCGCAAGGCCGCCGCCGCGCTGCGCGCCAAGCCGACGCGCCAGCCCGCGCTCGATTTCAAATCCGGCGAATACCAATTGCCGGCGCTCGGCCTGCTCGCCGAGCCGGTGCGTCTGCACGACAAGACCGCGCTCTCCGACGAGGCGCTGGAAGAGAACGCCCGCATGCTGGAGGCGGTGCTGTCCGATTTCGGCGTCAAGGGCCGCATCACCGCCGTGCGCCCGGGACCGGTCGTCACGCTCTACGAATTCGAGCCGGCGGCCGGCGTCAAATCCTCGCGCGTGATCTCGCTGTCCGACGACGTGGCGCGCTCGATGTCGGCGGTAGCGGCACGCATCGCGGTGATTCCGGGGCGCAATGTGATGGGCATCGAACTGCCCAACCAGAACCGCGAGACCGTGTTCCTGCGCGAGCTGCTCGGCTGCGTCGAATATGAGAAGGCGCGCGCGCCGCTGATCCTGGCGCTCGGCAAGACCATCGGCGGCGAGCCGGTGATGGCCGACCTCGCCAAGATGCCGCATCTGCTGATCGCCGGCACCACCGGCTCGGGCAAGTCGGTCGCGCTCAACACCATGATCCTGTCGCTGCTCTACCGCATGTCGCCGGAGCATTGCCGCATGATCATGATCGATCCCAAGATGCTGGAGCTTTCGGTCTATGAAGGCATCCCGCATCTTCTCGCCCCCGTCGTCACCGAGCCGCGCAAAGCCGTCGTCGCCCTCAAATGGGCGGTGCGCGAGATGGAAGAACGCTATCGCAAGATGTCCAAGCTCGGCGTGCGCGGCGTCGAAGCGTTCAACGAGCGCGTCCGCAAGGCCAAGGACAAGGGCGAAACACTGAAGCGGACGGTGCAGACCGGCTTCGACCGCGAGACCGGCAAGCCGATCTATGAGGACGAAGTGCTCGAGCTCGAGCCGATGCCTTACATCGTGCTCGTGGTCGACGAAGTCGCCGACCTCATGATGATCAGCGGCAAGGAGATCGAAGGTGCGGTGCAGCGCCTGGCGCAGATGGCGCGCGCGGCGGGTATCCATCTGATCGCGGCGACCCAGCGCCCCAGCGTCGACGTCATCACCGGCACGATCAAGGCCAATTTCCCCACCCGCATCTCGTTCCAGGTGACGAGCAAGATCGACAGCCGCACCATCCTCGGCGAACAGGGCGCCGAGCAATTGCTCGGCCAGGGCGACATGCTGCACATGATGGCAGGCGGGCGCATCCGGCGCATCCACGGCCCGTTCGTGACGGACCACGAAGTCGAAGACGTCGTGCGATTCCTCAAGACGCAGGGCCGCCCGGAATATCTCGACGCCGTCACCGAGGAACTCGACGAGGAAGCCGACGATCCCTATTCGCTCTATAGCGGCAACGGCCAATCGGGCGACGAACTCTACGACCGCGCGCTCGCCATCGTCGCACGCGAGCGCAAGGCGACCGTCAGCTACATTCAGCGCAGATTGGAGATCGGCTACAACCGCTCGGCGCGGCTGATCGAGCGCATGGAAGAAGAAGGCGTCATCTCCAAGCCCAACCACAAGGGACTGCGCGAAGTGCTGCTGCCGGAGGGGCGGGAGTAAGCTTTCTCTTCCACCCTCCCCTTGAGGGTAGAGGCCGCGGCAGCGGCCGACATCGAAATTTGCGCAGTGAAACGAAGCAAATTTCGGGGAGGGGGAAGGTCTCACCGTCGAGACTTACCCCCTCCCCCGGAAAATGCTTCGCATTTTCGACCCTCCCTCAAGGGGTGGGTGGATTTTGCGTTATCGGAGAACGTCAGCAATACCTATATAAGACTCCCACCACTGCCGAAGGGGAAGCCATGTCCACCTATATCGAACACTCGCTCGGCCAGGGCGAGACGATCATCGCCAAGGCGCATTTCCACTGGTCGTACAGCCTGAAGGCGTGGCTCGCCCTGATCTTGCTGGGCTGGTGCCTGATCGGCATCTACATCTTCTTCCACATGATGATCCGCAAATGGTCGACCGAGATCGGCGTCACCAACCATCGCTTCGTCTACAAGACCGGCCTGGTCAGCTTCAGGACCAACGAGATCGCGCTCGCCAACATCGAAGGCGTGCGCGTGACGCAATCGTTTTGGGGCCGGATTTTGGGCTATGGCCATGTGCGGATCGAGGGCACGGGCGTGGACTCCGTCGAGATGCCCGACATCGCCAATCCCGTCGCCTTCAACGCGGCGCTGGAGACCGCCAAATCGGGCGGCGCACCGGCCAAATAGAACGGGCGCTACCCGCCGGCGCTAGCCAAAGGTGAAATCCGCCGCGGTTACATCGCCAAGCGAGACATGCTGCAGCGTGATGCTGTCATGCGCACTGAAGGTGATGACGACGTCGCTTCCCGCTTGCGCCATATGGGGCTGCAGCGTCTCGAAGCCGGCAAAATCGCCCGCGGCGAAATGCACGACGTCGTGCGCCGCACCC
>DATNNS010000324.1:0-2459 GCA_035601715.1 Rhizomicrobium sp. | reverse complement strand
TGCCGGGATTGAGATCGATCTGGGCCGCTTGCGAGAAGCCGGAAAGGTTGAGCGTGTTGCCGGTGCCTGTATCCCACAGCGTCACCACGGGATGCGTGTTCACGGTGAAATCGTAGAATTCCTTGGTGGCGTCCGTGATGTTGCAGCCGAACCCGAAGACCTGGCCGCCGGCATAGGTGGCCGATGTCGAGGTTCCGTAGAGGCTCTGCGCCGCCAATATGTCGAGCGGCATCACGGTGGTCGGCACCCGGTCGAAAACGAGCCCGCCGGTTGTCGTGGTGCCCCAGTCCGTCCCGGTGACCGGGTATTGCGACGAGTAGGTCGCGGTATCGCCCGGCATGATATAGGACATGATCGACCACAGCCGCGTGTCGTAGGCGCTGTATTGCGCCGAATCGGGATCGGTCGATCCGCGATTGCCGTCGTTATACGGGCCGGAATGACCAAGACCGATCGCGTGGCCGATCTCGTGCAGGATGGTCATCCATTCATAGCCGCCGTCGGTGTTGAACGATCCGTCGATCGGGCCGAAGCCCGGCTCGGACGTATCGATCGAGATTTCGGACGAGGTGATGGTCGACAGCGTCGAACTGCCGACGACACCGGCGCCTGCGCCTGCCGACCATACGGTGTCGTCGAACGCGCCGGAGCCGGCGGCACCGCGGACGATGTAGATCTGCGCCGCATTGGCGTTGGTGGTCTCGGTGAGATGGATGTTCGTGATGTCCGACCAAAGGGTCATGCAGGCGTTGAACTCGGCCTGTTCCGTCGGCGTGAAGTTCGAGTCGAAAAAGTAGTCGACCGTGCCGCCCGCCGTTCCAGGCGTTGTCGGGCCCCATTTGTGCGCCTTGGACGTCGGGGCGTAGGCCGCCGGCGTGCCGCCTCTCCAGGTCCAGAATGATGTTGCGGCGATATCGCCGCTCGCGTCGACGCCCGACTCGAAGGCGATCGCGCTCGCCATGGAAGGCGAGGTGTCGTCGGGCGATCCGCCGTCGGGCGCATAGGGGAGGTGATAAGACGCCAGCGTCAGATCCAGCGCGTCCGGATTTGTGTGCTGCAGCGCTGCCGGTTGGGAATGCGTCGGCGCGCTCAGGAAGCGGTCGGGGATATTTTGAACCGTGCGGTGGAACGCCACGACCGGGGCTTGCGCGGTCGCATCGAGCGCGTCCGGCATGCCGGGCGCCGGGGTCCAGGCACCGTCGAAGGAGAACGGGCTGTCGCGATGAAGGAAATCGAGATCGGCGGACGTGCTGTCAAGCGGCTGGCGTATCATGGCGGTTTCTTACGGCGGCGCGGCAGGCTGTGCAATATAGGCCAAACCACCGTCCCGCCGCGGTGGCGTCGGTTCCCGCGCGGAACTCCGCTGGCTCCGCGCCGTCAGACGAATGTCGCCATCCCGAAGCTGGCGATATTGGACGGCGTGCCCAGGTCGATGACCAGATCGGCGCCGGCCTGATAGCCCGTGGTGCCGTTGACGTCGACCACCAGAATGGTGTGGCCGGTATAGTTGCCGGAATCCGGCGTGAACAGCACGGCATGGTGCGAGGCCAGCGCGCCGATCGCCGTGGTCAGGTCGCTGTCGAAATGCACGCCCGTCTGCAGCGTGCCGGTGTGAATCTCCGCCGAGATTCCGCTGATGGCGAACCACAGATCGATCTTGTCGACGCTCGCGTCGAAATCGAAGATGTGATCGTGGGCCGTGCCGATCGAGTCGGAGACCTTGAGGTAGGTGAAGGTATCCGCGCCCGCGCCGCCATGCAGGTTATCGGCGCCCGCGCCGCCGGTGATCGTGTCGTTGCCGGCGCCGCCGGTCAGCGTGTCGGCGCCGGCGCCGCCCTTGATCACGAACGTCCCGTCTTTTTCCTTCACGCCGTTGAAGGTGAGCGTGTTGGCCGCTTTGAGGGCGGTGCCGTCCACCGTCAATGTGCTGCCGGCGCTGACATTGGCGTCGGCGGGAGTCAGCGAATAGTTGAACCCGGCCTCCACCACGATCTTCTCGATGGCGTGCATCGTCGTGCTGACGAAACTGACGCCTGCTGAATAGTCGCCGTTCAGATCGAGCGTGTTGTTGCCGCCGGTGCCGCCGTTGATCACGTCGCTCTTGGTAAAATTCGCGCCCATCAGGAAGCGATCGTTGCCGCCATTGCCGTAGAGATGGTCGACATCGGCATTGGCGGTGATCACATCGCTGCCCTTGCCGCCGTAGGCGGTGTCGATCTTGGTATTGAAGGCGATGGCGATGTTGTCGACCATGCCGTCGCAGCTTGAGAATGTGCCGGGATTGAGGTTGATTTGCGCGTTCTGACTGAAGCCGGAAAGCTTGAGCGTGTTGCCGGTGCCCGCGTCCCATAGGGTCACCACGGGATGGGTGTTCACCGTGAAATCGTAGAATTCCTTGGTGGCGTCGGTGATGTTGCAGTTGAAGCCGAAGATCTGGCCGCCGGAATAGGCGGCCGACG
>DATNNS010000323.1:0-5205 GCA_035601715.1 Rhizomicrobium sp. | reverse complement strand
CGCGAGCAGTTGCTTCATGCCGTATTGCGGATGGCCGGGATCGAGATTGCTCCAGCTTTCGTCGTCGAGCGCGCGGTCGAGGCCGGGCAGGATGACGGCGCCTTGCGGCAGCCGCGCGATCACGCTTAGCAGATCGGCCGTCGCCGGAATGCTGCCGGTCGATCCCGCCGCGATGACCGCACCCGTCGGCGGCTTGGTTTCGAGCCGGCGCGCCAGCGCGGCGAGCGAGGCATTGCTGTAAGCCGCGCGGTTCATCCGGCCTTCGGCCTGCAGGATCGCCGGCCAATGGTCGCGCAGGATCAACAGGAACGCGCGCACGTCGGCCCAATGCGCGGCCAGCGCCTCGGGCGCCAGCGTCTCGATCTTCGACAGGTCCGCGCCCTGCCGCTCGCAATCGTCGAGAAAGCGCGCCAGTTCGTGCGCCAGCGCGACGGCTTGCGCAAAGCCCATCGCGCCGCCGCGCTGTTCCTTGCCCCAGCGCTGGACCAATGTCGCGAGCAGGAATTGCCGGCGGATCGGTGCGATGGCCGGCATCAGGCTGACGTCCTCGGCCTCGAACAGCAGATCGTCTTCGTCGACATCGCCGAGCGGGCGGATGCTGGGCAACAGCGCCGCGCCGCCCAGCACGCGCGCGAAGCTCTCCGCCAGCGTGCGCCCGGCGCGCCGCGTCGGCAGATAGATCGTGGCCCCGGCCAGCGCGAGCGGATCGTCACCCAGCCGCGCGATCAATCCGCGCGCCAGCGTATCGGCGAACGGCGCGCCCGCTTGAATGGTGAGGACCGTCCCGCCCATTCAGGCCGGCGCGAGGTCGGCCATATAGGCCTCGGCTTCGCGGATCGCCTCGGGACGGTCGATATGCATCCACGCGCCGTCCAGCCGCATGCCGAACAGCCGGCCTTTTGCGATGGCCTTGTCCCACAGCGGATTGATCGAGAACTTTCCCGCCGGCGCGCCGTCGAACAGGCGCGGATGGACGATCTCGATGCTCATCCACACGAAGGGCGAGATACGGCCTTCCGGGATGCGCGACAGCCGTCCATCGGAATCCATCATGAAATCGCCGCGGCCTTCGTAGCAGATCGTGCTCACGGTCGGCGCCAGCAGCATCAGCGCGTCCATCGTGTCCGGATTCCATTCGGCCTTGAGCCGCTCCAGCGCATGTGCCGCGCCTTCGACCCACACCGTGTCGGCATTGGCATGGAAGAACGGCTCGCCTCCAAAATTGGAAAGCGCCTTGGCGATGCCGCCGCCGGAATCGAGCAGCGCGTCGCTCTCGTCGGAGATGCGGATCTCGACATCCTTGCGCCCGGCCAGATGCGTTTTGATCATCTCGGCCTTGTAATGCGCGTTGACGACGATCAGCGTGACGCCCGCCGCCACCAGCCGGTCGATCACATGATCGATCAGCGCCCGGCCGCGCACCGCCACCAGCGGCTTGGGCAGCGTGTCGGTCAGGGGACGCATGCGCGTGCCCAGGCCCGCCGCCATGATCATCGCGCGCGTGATGCTGCTCAACTCTTCTTTCCTTCGTGCGGGTTGCCCCGCGCCGCCATGGGAATCGTGCGGTCATACCATGCCTTGAGGGGCGCAAGGGCGGGATGTTCGAGGTCGCGGTTAAGGTATCCCCAAACCCGCGGCAGAAAAGCCAGATAGCGCGGCTTGCCGTCGCGCTTGTGGAGCCGGGCGAAGATGCCCGCGATCTTGGCGTTGCGCTGGGCCGCCATCACCGCCATCTCGGCGCGGTGGCGTGCGGCATCCACGCCGGCGGCGGCGATATAGCGCTGGGTCATCGCCTCGGCGAGCGCGGGCGAGACATCGCGGCGCGCATCTTCGATCAGGGAGACGAGATCGTAGCTCTTGGTGCCCGCCACCGCGTCCTGGAAATCGATCAGGCCGACGCGCGCGAGCCCCTCCCGCTCCGGCAGCCAGATCAGGTTCTGCGCATGATAGTCGCGATGGACGAAGACGGATGGCGCGGCGAGGATGGGCTTCAGCACCTCGCGCCAGCGCCCCCGATGCTCTTCGGTTTCCGCCGCGCTGGCCGCGCGGCCCAGCGCTGTGGGCAGAAACCAGTCGGTCATCAGGTCGGTCTCGGCGATCAACGCGGTTTCGTCATAGGCGTGCAGTGCCTTGTCGGGCGGCAGCACCGTGGGCGCTGACTCGCGATGGAGTGCCGCCAGTGCGTCGACCGCAGCGCCATAGAGTTCCCGCTCGTCGGCGCCATTCGACAGAATGTCGGCATAAAGATCGTCGCCGAGATCCTCGATCAGCACGAAGCCCCGCGCGGGATCGGCGGCATAGATTTCGGGAGCACTCAGGCCTTGCGCGCGCAGGAAGTTGGAGGTTGCAATAAAGCGCGCGGTATCCGCGCCTGCGAGCCTTGCCACGGCATTGTAGCCGAGCGCGCGGCGCTCCTGCGGCGTCGCGTTCGCCGCGGCCACCGGTGTCTCGGCGTGCTGCGGCTGGTCCATCAGCATCGCCTTGCGGCCGCCTTGCGCGACGCGGAAATAGCGCCGCGTCGAGGCATCGCCAAGCAGCGGCGTCACCGCCGCGTCGCCCCAGCCGGCGCTCTTAAGGAACGCCCGCATCTCTTCGCCGCGCTCAGCGGACATGCGCGGCCTCAAGCAGCACAGCCCAGCGCTGCGGTCCGCGAAGCGTGACGCGCCGCGCGCTTTCGCCTGTCGCCGCCATATGCACATGCAACGCATCGTGCGGGATGCGATGCGGTGCGCGCTCCGGCCATTCGATCAGCACGGCGCCATCCGCCAGCGCATCGTCGAAGCCGAGCTCGTCCAGTTCGGATTCGCTTTTGATCCGATAGAGATCGAAATGGCTGACGGTCAGCCGCGCCGTCTCATAATGCTGCACCAGCGTGAAGGTCGGGCTCGGCACCGTCTCGCTGACGCCCAGCGCCACCAGGATTGCGCGCGCCAGCGCCGTCTTGCCCGCGCCGAGATCGCCATCCAGCGCCAACGTGTCGCCCGCGCGAAGGACGTGCGCGATCCGCGCCCCGAGCGCATCGGTCGCGGCCATGTTCGGCAGATCAATCGTGAGTCTGAAATCGTCCATCCGCCCGGTATTTAGCCCGCCTCTCGCGTCGTCACAACGCACCGGACGTAACCGGTTTGCCCTGTCCGGCGCGGCATGATAGCCCCGGCGGGAAAGGGTTTTTCGGGCATGGCGGAGCGGATCGTCATCATCGGCGCCGGGCAGGCGGCGGCGCAGGCTGTGGCGACGCTGCGCGCCGAGGGCTTTGCCGGCGCGCTCACCATCGTCGGTGACGAATCGTTCCCGCCTTATCAGCGCCCGCCGCTGTCCAAGGCCTATCTGCAGGGGACCTTCGAGCGCGAGCGGCTGTTCCTCAAGCCGGATGCTTTTTACACCGAGGCGCACTGCGAACTGATCCTCGGCATCGCCGCGACCGCGATCGACCGCGAGAAAAGAACCGTCGCGCTCGCCGATGGCCGCGCTATTCCCTATGACAAACTGCTGCTCGCCACAGGCGCGCGCGTGCGAAAAATCCCGGTCGCGGGCGCCGACCTGCCGGGCATTTTCTATCTGCGCGGCATCGCCGATGTCGATGCGATGCGCGCCCACTTCGTGCCCGGCGCGAAACTCGCGGTCGTCGGCGGCGGCTATATCGGGTTGGAAGTCGCGGCGGTCGCGCGCAAAGCCGGACTCGACGTCACGGTATTCGAAGCGCTCGACCGCGTGATGGCGCGCGCCGTCTCGCCGCGGCTTTCAGAATTCTACGAGAAAGTGCATCGCGATGCCGGCGTTGTGTTTCATATGAACACCGGCGTCGAAGCGTTCGAGGGCGCGGGCAAGCTGCAAGCCGTGCGCGCCGGCGGAAAATCATATCCCGCCGACATCGCGCTGGTCGGCATCGGCGTGCTGCCCAATGTCGAGATCGCCGGCGCGGCGGGGCTCGCCTGCGACGACGGCATCAAGGTCGACCGGCACTGCGCGACCTCCGATCCCGCCATCTTCGCCGCCGGCGATTGCACCCGCCATCACGGCCGCGACGGCAATCTGATCCGGCTGGAATGCGTGCAGAACGCCATCGACCAGGCCAAGCATGCCGCGCTGGCCATGGTGGGCAAGCCGGTGCCCTATGGCGAGGTGCCGTGGTTCTGGTCAGACCAGTACGACCTCAAGCTTCAGATCGCGGGGCTGGCCCGTCCGGGCGACCGGCTGGTGCTGCGCGGCGACCCGGCGACCCGCAAATTCGCCGTTTTCCACCTGCGTGACGGCGTTGTGGCGGCGGTGGAGGCGGTCAATGCGGCCCCGGAATACATCGTCGGCCGCAAGCTGATCGCCGAGGGCCAGCGTGTCGCGCCCGAACGGCTTGCGGACCAGGCCATTCCCATGAAAAACATCGCCTGACCGGCACCAGGAGCCTTCATGCCCAAGATCAAATATGTCGAGCACAACGGCAAGGAACACGAGGCGGACGTCCCCGTGGGCTGGAGCGTGATGGAAGGCGCGGTGAAGAACCTGATCCCGGGCATCGACGCGGATTGCGGCGGCGCCTGCGCCTGCGCCACCTGTCATGTCTATGTCGCGGCTGAATGGCTCGCCAAGATGCCGCCCAAGACCGACATGGAAGAGACCATGCTCGACTTCGCGCAAGACCTCGAGCCGAACTCGCGGCTTTCCTGCCAGCTCAAGGTGACGCCGGAATTCGAAGGGCTCACGGTCAAGATGCCCAAGAGCCAGCACTAGCGTGGAACTGAAACGCCATCACATCATCGCCGGCGCGATCGCGATTATCACCGCGATCGCATTCCTGCTCTGGTATGCGCCGCAGCTTGGCTGGATCGGGCGTTAGCGCGCGACCATGCCGCAATCCTCTTTGCGACCGTCGAAATTGGGTGCACTGTTCGGTCATTCCAGGAGGAAAATATCATGGCAAACGATCAACTTTCTTCGGCATCGCGACGCGCGCTTCTCGCCGGTAGCGTCGGCGTTGCGGCCGCCACCGCGATGGTAGCGTCGGCAGGCGCTGCTCCCAAACATGCCGCCGCTTCGATGACGACGTCTCACGCCAGCAGCGGCAGCTACGTCACCACGACGGACGGCGTGCAGATTTTCTATAAGGACTGGGGCTCCGGCCAGCCGATCGTGTTCAGCCATGGCTGGCCGCTGTCGGGCGACGACTGGGACCCGCAGATGATGTTCTTCCTCAGCCACGGCTATCGCGTC
>DATNNS010000322.1:0-9696 GCA_035601715.1 Rhizomicrobium sp. | reverse complement strand
CCGGGTTCTGCGACCACGCCGCTACGCTCTCCGGCCTGGTTGTCACATTCGGCGAAGCGCAGGATTTCAGTTCCGACGGCGAGACGGCCTATTTCGTCCTGCCGACCCGCTGGACCGGCAAGGCGAACGGGGAGGGGTTCGAGGAGGATGGCGGCTGGGCATTCGTGCTCAAAAGACAGGGCGGGAACTGGCGTATTGCCTGCTATGCATGGGCGGTGACGGCGCTGCGCCGGGTTTGACAGGGCAAGGGGGCAGGGCCACTCTTGCCGCAGCGCGTCAATGGAGGATTTTCATGCTCGAAGCCGAACTGCGGGAGAAAATAACCGCGAAAGTGCCGCCCGCTCACAAGATCGCCTCGCTCGAAGGCAAGGTGAGCGCGGAGGAATGGCAGCTGCGCGTCGATCTGGCGGCGACTTACCGGCTGATCGCGCTGCATGGCTGGGACGACATGATCTTCACCCATATCTCGGCGCGCGTGCCGGAGCCGGAGCACCACTTCCTGATCAACCCCTACGGCCTGCTGTTCGAGGAGATCACAGCGTCGAGCCTGGTGAAGATCGATATCGACGGCAACAAGGTGCAGGAGACGCCCTATCCGGTGAACCCGGCCGGCTTCACGATCCACAGCGCGCTGCATATGAATCGCGACGACGCGCATTGCATCATCCACGTGCACACCGACGACGGCGTGGCGGTCTCGGCGCAGGCCGACGGCCTCCTGCCGCTCGACCAGCATGCGATGATGATCGCGGGCGATCTCGCCTATCATGACTATGAAGGCGTGGCGCTCGATCTCGATGAGCGCGACCGGCTGGTGCACGACATCGGCGACAAGAACGTGATGATCCTGCGCAACCACGGCACGCTCGCGATCGGCAAGAATTGCGCCGACGCGTTCCTGCGGATGTATTATCTCGAACGCGCCTGCACCATGCAGGTGCGCGCGCTGTCCGGCGGCGCAAAGCCCAACTGGCCGAACCAGGGCGTGCCGGAAAAGACGGCCGGGCAGGGCGCAATGGCGTTCAACGGGCTCGTGGGCACGCTCGCCTGGCCCGCGCTGCTCAGGAAGCTCGACCGGACGGACCCGAGTTACAGGAACTGAACCACCTCCCCCTTGAGGGGAGGTCGAAAAATGCAGCATTTTTCGGGTGGGGATCGGTGTTCCGCTGCCGGTGAATTACCCCTCCCCGAAATTTGCTTCGCTTCGCTACGCAAATTGTCGGCCCTCCCTCAAGGGGAGGGCGGGAGACCAGTGGAATGAAATTCGGCGTAGGCCAGTCCGTTCGTCGCACGGAAGATATCCGTTTCGTCACCGGGAACGGTCAGTATACGGATGATATTCGCCTGCCGGACGAGGCCCAGGCCGCATTCGCGCGCAGTCCGCATGCGCATGCGAAGGTGAAGTCCGTCGACATCAGGGCGGCCAAGGCCGCGCCGGGCGTCGTCGCCGTGTTCACCTATGACGATTTCGTGGCGGCCGGCGCCAAACCCATGCCGACCTTCACGCCGCTGAAGAGCCGCGACGGCTCGCCTCCGAAGGGTGCGCCGAAATACCTGCTGGCCAAGGACCATGTGACATTCACCGGCGAGGCCATCGCCATGGTCGTCGCCGAAACGCTGGCGCAGGCGACCGACGCGGCCGAGCTGATCGAGATCGACTACGTACCGCTCGATGCCGTCGGCACGCTGGACGTCGCCGCGACCGGTGTGCAGATCTGGGACGACGTGCCGGGCAACCTGTGCTTCGACTGGGCGGACGGCAAACAGGCCGAATGCGAAGCGGCGTTCGACGATGCAGCGCACACCGCCAGCATCGACATCGTGCAGAACCGCGTTGTCGTCAATTCGATGGAGACGCGCAACGCGATCGGCGTCTACGACAAGGCCAACGACAGTTACACGCTCTATTCCGGCAATCAGGGCTCGGGCGGGCTGCGCGCGCGCATCGCCAAGGACATCCTGGGCATCGAACTGGAAAAGCTGCGCGTGGTCTCGCCCGATGTCGGCGGCGGCTTCGGCATGAAGGCGGGCGCCTATCCGGAGCAGGGTGCGGTGCTTGTTGCGGCGAAACTCGTCGGCCGTCCGGTGCGCTGGTCGTCCGACCGCACCGAAGCGTTCCTCACCGATCATCACGGCCGCGACACCTGGACGCGCGCGGAGGGCGCCTTCGACAAGGATGGGCATCTGCTCGCCGCGCGCTTCACCGGCACGGCGAATATGGGCGGCTATCTGTCCGCCTTCGCGCCGTTCATCCCGACCTTGGCCGGCAGCCGCATCTTCGGCGGCGTTTATCGCATTCCTGTGTTCTTCACGCACATCAAGGGCTATTTCACCAACACGGCGCCGATCAACGCCTATCGCGGCGCCGGCCGCCCGGAGGCCGCGCATTACATGGAGCGGCTGATGGACGTCGCAGCCGCGAAAATAGGCATCGACCGCATCGAATTGCGCCGGCGCAATCTGATCACGCCCGAAGAGCTGCCTTACAAGAACTGGTGGGGCGTTTCGTTCGACTCAGGCGATTATCCGCGATTGCTCGAAGAAGGTCTCAAGCGCGCGCATTACGCGGACTTTGCGCAGCGGCGCAAGCAATCCGAAGCGCGCGGCAGGAAGCGCGGTTTCGGTGTCGCGTACTATGTCGAGATCACCGCCGCCGCCGGCAGCGAGCCGGCGCGCGTGCAGTTCACCGACAATGGCGGCGTCGAGCTGCTGGTCGGCACGCAGTCGAACGGGCAGGGCCATGAGACGGCCTTCGCGCAGGTCGTGGCCGAGAAACTCGGCGTGCCCTTTGAATCGATCACGGTGAAACAGGGCGACAGCGACTGGGTCAATGGCGGCGGCACCGGCGGCTCGCGCTCGCTCAACATGGCGGGCGGCGCGCTGCTCAGCGCGTCCGACGAAGTGATCCGCAAGGGCAAGACCGCGGCCGGCCAGGTGATGCAGGCGGGCGGCAAGGATGTCTCATTCGATGTCGTGGAAGGCATCGGCCGCTTCCGCGTCGCCGACAGCGACCGCACCATGACCGTGCCCGAGCTCGCGGTGACCTTGAAGCGCGACAAGCTGCCGGAATTCGAAATGGGCCTCGACAGCGATTCGATGTTCCAGGGTGCGGCCTCGACCTTCCCGAACGGCTGTCACATCTGCGAAGTCGAGATCGATCCGGAAACCGGCAAGGTCGACATCGTCTCCTATCATGTGCTCGACGATTTCGGCCGCGTGATCAATCCCATGCTGGTGGCCGGCCAGATGCATGGCGGCGTGGCGCAGGGGCTGGGCCAGGCGGTGCTCGAGAACTGCGTCTACGAAGCCGACACCGGCCAGATCGTCACCGCCAGTTTCACCGACTACGCGATGCCGCGCGCCGACGACATGCCGGATATCGATTTCGCCTATGAGGAGATCCCCTGCAAGACTCACGCGATGGGCGCCAAGGGCTGCGGCGAGGCGGGCACCGTCGGCGCGCTGCCGTCGGTGATGAGCGCCATCGCGGACGCGCTGGGCGTCGCGCACATCGACATGCCGGCCACGCCGGAGCGGGTGTGGCGCGCGATGCGGAACCAACCTGCTACTGCGACGACGTAGTCGCCGCTGGCGCCGCTGCCGACGCCGCTTCATATGCCGCGATCGATTTGGTCAGCGTGTCGCGCTCGTCGCAATCGTTGGGGCAGAGCCGCGTCAGTTCGGCGAGTTGTCCGCGCGCCGAACCCAGCTGGTGCATGTTGAGGTAAAGCTCGCCCAGATATTCATGCGCGCCCTTGTGATCGGGATCGCGGGCGAGCGCACGCTGGTAGTAATCGAGGGAGCCGGGATAGTCGCCCAGCATGCGATGGGTGAAGCCCAGATAGTTCAACACGTCGGCACTGTTCGGCTTCTGCATCAGCGCACGGTCGAGATAGGGAATGGCGTCGGCATATTTCTCGCGGTGGATCAGGCGGATCGCCATGGTGTAGTCGTCGAAGCCCATGCCGCTGCCACCCATCATGCCGCCGCCGCCATAGCCGCCGCCCATTCCGCCGCCGCCACCGCCCATGGCAAACACCGATGCCGGGGCGCTCAGGCCGATGGCAACCGCCACGCATAGAATCGAACGACGCATTTGGACCTCCCGCGAAACGTGCCACCAAATTAATTGGAAAGCCGGCGGCAAGGAAGAGTGGCGGCGGCGATGAATCCGGTATTTGGTTATGAAATTATACGCTTTGTGCGCTGCACATTGACTTTGGCGATGTTGCCGGATGAAGTCGCGCCATGTGCCCGACTGAAGCCGCCGATGCCGATAGTCGCCCCGCCCGGCGCAAGCCGGAAAGTCTGGCGAAACTCAAGAAAGCGGCGCGAAAGCTGTTCGTCGAGCGCGGCTATCACGCGACCCGTCCCCAGGACATCGCGCGCGAGGCAGGCCTCGGTCATGGCACATTCTATCTTCACTTCCCGGACAAGCGTGCCTCGTTTCTCGCCTTCGTCGAAGATGCGCGCACGGAACTCGATGCTCACGTGCGCGCGCGAGTCGGGCAGCATCAAACGCTCGAAGAACTGATCGCCAATACGCTGGATGCGATCTACGAATATTCCGAAAGCCATCCCGGCGTGCTCGGCGCGGCGATGACGGACGAGGCGGTGATCGATGCCGAGGGGGTGCAGGCGACGCCGCTGCTGCAGCGCTGGGGCCGCGACTGGGCGGCGACAGTGAGCACGGTGGCGGAACAGGGGCGCGGCGCGCGGCTCTACGATCCGGAGATCGTGGGGCAGGCGATCGTCGGCGCGATCCATCAGGCGGCCAGCGAAGGCTGGCGTTCGGGCCGAAGCCGGGAAGACGTCGTGCGCAACCTCACGCAGTTCCTGGTGCGGGCGCTCAAGCCCTGAAACCCTGAAGCCCCCGCCGAGACGCCGCCACCCGGCGTCTCGGTCGAAGCGTCACTGGCCCAGATGATACGTCAGGCCGGCCAGCAATCCATGATCGGCGAAGTGCTGATGCGCGGAAACGCCCGCATCCGACAAATCCGCCGCTTCGCTCTGCGAGAAGCGATATTCGCCGAACACCGACACCTTGCTGGAGATGTCGTCACGCAGGCCGGCTTCGGCCTGATAGGCGGGCTTCCAGTCGTGGTCCTGCAAGCCGTCCAGGCTGGCGCCGATATCCTGGTAGCCGATGCCGGCGCCGACATAAGGCGTGACCTGCGACTGATGCGTCAGGTCGACCTGTCCGTTGACCATCACGCTGGTGGAGTCGAGATGACCGGACGCCGGCGCGCCGCCGAGCCGGTTCAGGCTGGAAAGCTGATAGGTCGAATCCAGTTCGATGCGGGTGCCGTCGCCCATGTCGTAGCCGACGCCGCCGCCCATCGCGTAACCCGTATCGAATTGCTCGTGCAGCGTTCCCGCCGGCGTGTCCTTCAGATGCAGGTTGGGCAGAAACGATGCGCCGCCGTCGCCGGTGATGTAGTAGCCCGGCACGGAATCCGCCGACGCCATGTTCGCACCGCACAGAAGTGCGGCCACGGCGGTTGCGGTCAGCATGATCTTGCGAGTCATGTTGCAGTCCTTCGCTTGCGGGTACCGCCCCATGCGGCACCGTTGCTGGACATTACGCGGCGGTGCAGCAAGAGTTGCTTCAATTTCCCGCAACATCTTGAAATAACGTCGGAAATTGTCGCAAGTTCATGAACCCGTAATGACGGAGTCAGGCCGCGCATTGACACACTGCCGCGCGCTGACAAAATATCAGTTAACTGCGGAGTGCTGCGCATGCCGAAGCTTTCCTACACCACGGTCGAGATCATGGCCGATCATCCTTATGCAAAGCCGCAGATCGAAGCGGGTTACCGGCTGCATGGCGGCTTCGACAGCGAGGGAAATTACATCTCGCCGCGCACGCTGCATCGCTGGCCGGCGATCGAAGCGTGGTCCGATGCGCTCAAATCGCGCGGCCACGAGCTGGTGGATTCGTCGCAGCAGCTCCTCGTGCGCGGGAATTTCCCGAGCACCGATCAGCAGAAATTCCTGCTGCAGGCGGGCCTCGGCCAGACGTTGTGGAATTCGCTGACGGTCGTCGGCATCATCGAAGCGCGCGGCCGCAGCCTTGCCGACGCAACGGCGCCGGATTTCCAGAAGATCGTCGCCGAGGATATTTCCGAAACGGCGACCGGGCATCTGAACAAAGGTCTTCTGCGCGCGCACGGCCTGGATGAAGGCGGCGACAGTTCGCGCAGCGAGGGTGGGCACGATTCCATGTGGTTCGCGGTGCGCGACATGCTGTTCGGCAAGGGCGCCTATCCGCTGCCCGAAGTGCCCGCGAGCATCGGACGCCCCGAGATGGGCCGGCTGATGCCTGGAATTCCCAAGGAATACGAAGAGTGGATCCTGCTGCTGATGAATGTGTTGATGATCGAGATCAAGGCGGAGAACTTCTTTCGCTTCTGCTCGACCGTCATGCGCGACCCCGAGAATTTCGCCGACCGCCGCAAGAGCGCGGTCCATGCCGCCGATCTGGTCGACCGCATCCGCCAGGATGAGGCGCCGCATGTCGGCTATCTTACCGCCGTCGTCTCCGAACTGCGCAGCTTCACGTTCAAAGGCGCGGACGGAAAGGAGATTTCCGGCGCGCAGATGATCGATCCCGTCTGGCGCGGCATGGTGCAATGGCACGCCGTGACCAACATCGATCACGCCCGCGAGCAGACGCGCAAGGATCTGACCGCAACGCTGGCCGCCCAGCCCAACGGTGTCGATCTGGTCAGGCGCTTCGACGCGCTCGAACACAAAAAGGCCGCGTGATGAAGGATTTTCGGGGCAAGACCGCTTTCATCACAGGCGGCGCCAGCGGCATCGGACTCGGCATGGCGCGCGCGTTCGGCCGCGCCGGCATGAACGTCGTGCTCGCCGACATTGACGATAACGTCGCGAAGGCAGCGGTCGAACAACTTGCTTCCGAGCAGGTCAAGGCCGTCCCCGTTCATTGCGACGTGTCGGATCGCGGCGGCGTGCGCGAAGCGGCGCTGGAAGCGGTTGCGGCTTTCGGAAAGATCCACATCGTCTGCAACAATGCGGGCGTCGCGGTCGGCGGCCCGATCGGCACCGTGAAGGAACGCGACTGGGACTGGATCCTGGACGTCAATCTGAAGGGCGTGATCTACGGCGTCGAAACCTTCGTGCCGCTGATCAGGAGTCACGGCGAGGGCGGGCACATCGTCAACACCGCCTCGATGGCCGGCATGATCGCGCCGGCCGGCATGGAGCCCTACACGGCGACGAAATTCGCCGTGGTGGCGATGAGTGAAGGCTGGGCCGGGCAATTGGCGGGGCTCGACATCGGCGTCTCGGTGCTGTGCCCCGGTTTCGTGAAGACGCGCATCCACGAAAGCGGACGCGCGCGACAGGACAAATATGGCGGCAAGGGCGATGTCGATGCGCTCGGCCAGGGCGGCAGCGAAGCCGCCGCGATGGTGCTGGCCGGCATCGATCCCGATGTTGTTGGCGTCCGCGTGATCGAAGCCATCAAGGCCGGCGAGCTCTATATCTTCACCCATCCGCAGATGCGCGAATTCGTACAGATGCGTTTCGCCGGCATCATGGCCGGCTTCGATGCCGCCGCGAACAGCGAAGCGCTCAAGGCCGTGAAGGAATGGACGCCGACCGCGCCGCGCGCGCCCGTGACGCCGAAATAGGAGCAAGGCAATGAAATTCGGGATCTTTTACGAGCACCAGCTGCCGCGGCCGTGGAAAGACGGCGACGAACTCAAGCTGTTCCAGGATGCACTCAACCAGGTAGAACTCGCCGACAAGCTCGGCATCGACCATGCCTGGGAAGTCGAGCATCATTTCCTGGAAGAATATTCGCATTCCTCCGCGCCGGAAGTCTTCCTTGCGGCCTGCTCGCAGCGCACCAAGAACATCCGCCTCGGCCACGGCATCGTGCTGATGCCGCCGGGATACAATCACCCGGCGCGCGTCGCCGAACGCATTGCGACGCTCGACCTCGTCTCCAATGGCCGCGTCGAATTCGGCACCGGCGAATCCTCCGCGCTGCTCGAGCTTGGCGGCTATCGCGTGCCTGTCGAACAGAAGCGCGCGATGTGGCGCGAGACCGTCGAGCAGTGCCTCAACATGATGGCGATGGATCCCTATCCCGGTTTCAAGGGCGAGTTCTTCGAGATGCCTTGCCGCAACATCGTGCCCAAGCCGGTGCAGAAGCCGCATCCGCCGGTGTGGGTCGCATGCTCCAATCGCGAGACGATCAAGATGGCGGCGCGGCTCGGCATCGGCGCGCTGACCTTCGCGTTCGTCGATCCGGCGGAAGCCAAGCAATGGGTCGACGATTATTATCGCATCTTCAAGGAAGAATGCGTGCCGATCGGGCATGCCGTGAATCCGAACATCTGCATGGTCACTGGCTTCTCCGTGCACAAGGACGGCGAGGAGGCGCGCCGACGCGGGCTCGACGGCTTCAAGTTCTTCGGCTACGCGCTCGGGCATCATTATATCTTCGGCGAGCACAAGCCGGGCCGCACCGATATCTGGAAGAGCTTCGAAGCGGTGAAGGATTCGCTGCCCTACAGCGCCGGCGCCGGCGGCATCGGAACGCCCGACGAGATGCGCGCGCATCTGCGCAAGTTCGACGGCTCCGGCGTCGACCAAGTCGCCTTCATCCAGCAGGGCGGCCGCAACAAGCACGAGCATATCTGCGAAGCGCTGGAACTGTTCGCCAGCGACGTGATGCCGGAATTCAAGGCCAAGGAAGCCGAGCGCCAGAAGAAGAAAATGGAAGAGCTCGCGCCTTATATCGAGAAGGCGTTCGCCCGCAAGCAGCGGATGAAGGCGCTGACGGACGACGAAATCCCAAACGTCATCGCGCTGGGCCGCCAGGTCGCGCAAACCCAGGCCGCAGACCCCGCCGCGCAGGAGGCGGCAAGGCGGTTCTCCGAAGCCGGTGCCGTCCCCCTCGAGGATCCCGCGAAGAAGAAAGCCGCAGCGGAGTAACCGCGTCCAAGCCGAGCGCTTGTAAGGCCAGACGAATTCCGCTCAATTCCGCCCGCGACAGGGCGGCGGAGCATCATGGCGAAAGAGACGGACAAGGCGAGCCATCTTTTGCCCGGCGCGCGCGCCTTCAACAAGGATCTGGCGCCGGCCTTCATCGACCATGCCTGCATCGTCAACGGCTATGCGCCGCCGCCGGGATCGCCCTTGGGCGAGGGTATGGACGCGGGGTTTGCCTATTGCGAGCTCGATTGCGGCTCGGCGGTGACGTCCACGCTGCTGGCGTCGTGCAATCCTCTCGGCAATTTCCATGCGATCGACGCGCGCCCCGAGATGATCGAAGCGGGCCGGCAGCTCGCGAAAGACGGGGGCGCGCGCAACATCACCTTCCATCACGCCGGCATCGAAGCGGCGCTGGGCATGACCCTGCCGGAATTCGACTACATCGTCGTCAACGGGATCTACTCCTGGGTACCGGTGCGCGAGCGTGCCCTGATCCTCGCCTTCGTGCGCAAATTCCTCAAACCGGGCGGCGCCGTCTATCTGAGCTACAACGCGCGTCCCGGCTGGGACAAGCTCGATCCGTTCCGCCGCATCTTCCGCGAGGCGACGCGCGGCGTTCGCGCCGAGCCGCTGCAACGGCTCAACGCCGCGCGCGAGATTTATACCCGGCTTCGGCAGGCCAAGGCCGCAGGCATCGTGGCGACCGGACTTTCGGCGTCGGCC
>DATNNS010000321.1:0-4027 GCA_035601715.1 Rhizomicrobium sp. | reverse complement strand
GCCGCGAATGCGACGCGCGGATGATCGCGGGGCTCCTGGCGCGCGACGAAGTGCGCGGCCAGCCTTTCGCCTATGCGCCCTATAGCGGCTACCAGCGTCTCGCCGCGGGGCGCGCGCTCGCGGTCCTGGATTGCGGCGCCGCGCCGAAAGGCGCATTCTCGGCCGCAGCGCATGCCGGCTGTCTCGCCTTCGAGTTCAGCGCGGCCGCACAGCGCATCGTCGTCAATTGCGGCGCGCCGTCCGATGCCGACGGCAAGTGGGCCGCCACGCTCGCCGCCACCGCCGCCCATTCCACGGTCACGCTCGACGACACCTCGATGGCCTGGTCGCTCGCACCCGGCCGCGCGCGTGATCTGATCGGGCCGCGCCTGTTCGGCGGGCCGAGCGAAGTCGTCACCACGCGGGTTGAAACCGCGCAGGGCTGGTCGGTGGAGGCGAGCCATGACGGCTATCTGCGCGAGTTCGGCATCGTGCATGAGCGCAAGCTGATCCTCGCGCCGCAGGGCCAAGCGCTGATCGGCGCCGACCGACTGGTTCCCAAGACCCAGACACGCCGCGCGATCCCGTTCGCGCTGCGCTTCCACATCCATCCCGACATCCGCATGTCGCCCTCGCAGGGCACCGGCATCCTGCTCAAGCTGCCGAACGGCGAAGGCTGGCGCTTTCGCTGCAGCGGCGGCGAAGCGGCGATCGAGGAGAGCGTCTATCTCGGAAGCCAGACCGTGCGCCGCGCCGAGCAGCTCGTTGTCGCAGGCAACGTGCGCGACGCGGCCACCGAGATCGACTGGATCTTCGAGCAGATCTGACGGTCTTTGCGTTGCCAGAGCCATCCCGCTTTGCTAAGCACGACGGCAGCGCTTCGTCCGCGGAGAAATCGATGGTCCAGCTCAGACTGCCCAAGAACAGCCGGATCAAGAAGGGCAAGACCTGGCCGGGACCGGCGACCGCCAACGGCAAGAAGCCCCGGCGCACGAAGGACTTCCGCGTCTACCGCTACGATCCGGATTCGGGTGAGAACCCGCGCGTCGACAGCTACCGCGTCGATCTGGAAAGCTGCGGGCCGATGGTTCTGGACGCGCTGATCAAGATCAAGAACGAGGTCGACCCGACGCTGACCTTCCGCCGCTCGTGCCGCGAGGGCGTCTGCGGTTCCTGCGCGATGAATATCGGCGGCGCCAACACGCTGGCCTGCACCAAGGCGATTTCCGACGTTTCCGGATCGGTCGCGATCTATCCCTTGCCGCACATGCCGGTGGTGAAGGACCTCGTGCCCGACATGACCAATTTCTACGCGCAATACGCCTCGATCCAGCCCTATCTGCAGACCAAGACGCCGGCGCCGGAAAAGGAATGGAAGCAGACCGAGGCGGATCGTTCAAAGCTCGACGGGCTTTACGAGTGCATCCTGTGCGCCTGCTGCTCGACGTCGTGCCCGAGCTACTGGTGGAATTCGGAGCGTTATCTGGGCCCGGCGGCGCTGTTGCAATCCTATCGCTGGCTGGTGGATTCGCGCGACGACATGACGGGCGAGCGGCTCGACAATCTCGAAGACCCGTTCCGCCTCTATCGCTGCCACACCATCATGAACTGCGCCCAGGTCTGCCCCAAGGGCCTGAACCCGGCCAAGGCAATCGGCGAGATCAAGCAGATGATGGTGAAGCGCGGCGTCTAGGTCCCGTACGTCGCCGGGTCTAGCGCGAAGGCGAGGCCGTTCAGCGGCTCGCCGCGGTGGCGCGCCTGGGCGTTGGCGCGGGCGGCTTCGCGGTAGAGCCGTAGCGCGTCGCGCGCCTCCATCGCGCCGGTGTCGATGCCCAGATGTTCCCGCAGCAGCTCCACGCGCAAGGCGCGCACCACATCCTCGTCCCAGATCGCGGCGTTGAGCTCGGTGTCGCAGAAGAACGACTGGGTGGCGATGTTGCACGAGCCGATGGTCGCGAACGCGTCGTCGACCAGCATGATCTTGTCGTGGATGTAGACGCTGGCGAGCCGCCCGTCGGCCTGGCGGGCGGCGATGCCGGCGAGCAGGAAGTTCTTGCGCTCGGCGAGCGCGGCGACCAGCTTGTAGAACGGCGCGGCCTTGGGGTTCTTGCGCGAGTCGCGAATCTGCTGCTCCGGCTCGGCGGGGCAGAGGAACACGACGTCGACGCCGCGGTCGAGCGCGGCATGCAGGCATTCCACGATCTCCGGCGAGGCGATGTACTGGTCCTCGATATAGATCGCCTCGCGCGCCGCATCGATCGCTTTCACATACTGGTCGAACACCGAGAACTCGCCCTTGCCGATGTCGAACGGCGCGCCATCGGGCGCGGCGGTGTCGTCGGTATAATGGCCCGCGCGCACGGTGCGCTGAATCTGGATCGTGCTCGGTCCGGCGGCGGGTGACGGCTTGGTGGGAAAGCGCAGGCGCCGCGTCGTGGGCGCCGCGCGCCAATGTCCGCCGTCGCGGCCGCGCTCGCTCGCCTCGTTCCAGCGCTGAACGAAATTGTGGTGGACATCGCTCGCCGCCGGCCCGCGCAATTCGCAATAGACGTCGTGGGTATGCCGCCCGTCGCGATTGGCATGACCCGGCGCGGAGACGGAATTGGGGAGAAGATTGATGCCGCCGACGAAAGCGGTTTCGCCCGCGCGGCCCGCGTCGATCAGCCAGCTCTTCTGGTGCTGGCAATAGTGCTTCTGCGCGCGGTCCCAGCGCGCGAGGAATTTCGCGGCCCGCGCGCGCAGCCATTCGTGGTCCTCGGCATGGCCGTGGAAATGCTCGCCCACAGCGCCGTCGGTGCGCCAGAACAGCACGCGCACATCGATACCGCGCGCTTTCGCGCGGTCGAGCACGTCGAAGAACGTGCCGCGGTCGCCCGGCATCCGGAACGCCGGGCTGATGAAGGCGACGGTGACCCACACGCTCTTCTCAGCCGCTTCGACCGCTTCGCAGATGCGCGTGAACGCCACTTCGCCGTCGACCAGCGGGCGCACGAAATTGCCCTGCCGCACGGGATAGGAACCCGAGGTGACCGGCGGAATGTGGTTCATGCCGCGGCGCGCAACGTCGCGCGCGCGGCGCGGCGGTGCAGCACGCGCCAGGCGACCGCGCCGACTGCGCCGGTCAGCCGGCCCTGCGGATTGGCGCCGCAGGCGCGCGCCACCATCTGCACCAGTTTGCGCACGTGATGCGGCTGGTAAAGGATCATCGCGGCGCCGTTGTAGGCGCTGGCGAATTTCTTGCGGTCGTAGGGAATTTCCGCCTCGCGCGCCGCGGGCACATTGGCGGCGTAATAGGCATAGGCGAGTTCGTCGTCGTCGGATTCGTTGGCGCGCCCGATCGCGACCGCGATCTTTTTCCAGAACGGCAGGTCGGGCTCGTCCTGCGCGATGAGGGTCTCGTAGAACAGCCGGTAATGGCGGAACTCGTCGGCGGCGATGCGGCCGGTGATTTCCTTGAGCACCGGCTCGTCCGTCGCGTCGCGGATGGCGCTGTAATAGGACGAGGTGCCGGATTCGACGACGCAGCGCGCGATCATCTCGCCGCGCCGGCTGCCGCGCACCGAGACTTCGTCGTCGCTGTCGAAATGCGGCGGCTTGTAGCCGGCCTTGAAGCGGGCGAATGCGCTGGCGAAATCGAACGCCGGATCGGCCAGCATCGCCCAGCGCGACAGCGCCTGGCCGTGCTGCAGCTCCTCGCGGCCCCATTTCTCCAGCGAGTCCATCGTTTTGGCGTCGGCGCCGGCGAAGACGCGCTTGAGATAGGAGACGTAGTCGGGCGCCGCATATTCGACCAGCGAGGCGGCCTTCACCGCCGCGAGCAGGCTGGGCTCGACCTTGGAGGCGTCGAAGCGCGACCATTGGACATCGTCCAACGTCCAGCCCTCGTTATAGATGATGGTTTCCGCCATGTCCGATCCTACCGTTCGAACGCCTTATATCAAATCCGGTTGCCCACGGGCCACGACGCGAGGCTTAAAGTTCTGAAATGCTCCATTGTTTTCCTCCCCCGCCGTTGCGGGGGAGGGGGACCGCACTTGCGGTGGAGGGG
>DATNNS010000320.1:0-16664 GCA_035601715.1 Rhizomicrobium sp. | reverse complement strand
GTCGAAGCTCAGCCCGCTCTGCTCGAGCACGCGGGCGATGTTGGTCATCGTCTGGCGCGTCTCGGCCGCGATGCCGCCGGGCACGAGCCGCATCGTGCCGGGCTCGCTGCCGAGCGCGCCGGAGAGATAGAGCACGCCGCCGACGCGCACCGCATCGGAGAACGGCAAGCCGGCAGCGCGCGTGCCATGTGACGAGAGGAACTCGATCATGCTATACTCCCGGTTGTATGATTCGCATCGCGGATTTCTGACGCCTCACGGTGAGGGACCCGCATCCCCGCGACAACCCCCGGGGGGAGGGGGGTAGCCCATGGTGCGAAAACAAATCAGGGTATGCCGCTCGGCCGGATCCTACTAGAGGTTGTGGTTCCCCCGGACTCCAGGCGCCTTCCGGCAATCTTGTTGCGCCGGGTGGCTCGCGCACTAGGATGCGCCCCACAAGACTTTCCTTGGGGGATTCATGCGCATCGCAGCGGCTCTGGCATTTGGCGTTTCGCTTCTGGCGCTGCCGGCTTTGGCGCAATATCCCGGCCATCCGACGACCACGCCGGATATCAACGCCGCCGACGTTTCGGCGCGCGACAAGGCGATCTCCAGCGATGCGTTCGAGGGCCGCGGCCCGGGCACGAAGAACGGCGAGGCGGCGGCGCAGTGGATCGCCGACGAGATGAAGCGCATCGGGCTCAAGCCCGGCAATCACGGCAGCTATTTCCAGGCGGTGCCGGCGGTGACCATCGCGCTCGACGCGGCGCATTCGACGGAAGTGTTCAACACGCCGCAGGGCGCGCTCGCGCCGAAGTTTCCTGACGAGACGGTTTACTGGACGCCGCAATTCAAAAGCACCGAGGTGACGGTGAAAGCGGCCCCGCTGGTATTCGTCGGCTATGGCGTCGTGGCGCCGGAATACAACTGGAACGACTATGCCGGCGTTGACGTGAAGGGCAAGACTGTCGTCATCCTGATCAACGACCCCGGCAACGAGGACGCCAATCCCGATCCCAAATTCTTCAAGGGCAAGGCGATGACCTATTACGGCCGCTGGACCTACAAATTCGAGGAAGCGGCGCGCCACGGCGCTGCTGCTGCGATCATCGTGCACGAGAGCGGACCGGCAGCCTATGGCTGGCAAGTCGTGCGCAATTCCAACTCCGGCAACAAGTCCTGGCTCGCGGCGGCCGACAAGGACATGAGCATGGTCCCGATCGAAGGCTGGATCGCGCTCGACACCGCGAAGGATCTGTTCAAGCGCGCGGGGCTCGATTACCTGCAACTGAAGGCGGCCGCCAACAAGCCGGGCTTCAAAGCCGTGCCGATGACCGGCGAAACGCTGAGCGTGGACGCGCATTCCACCATCGATCACATGACCACGCGCAACATCATCGGCGTGGTGCGCGGCTCCAAGCATCCCAACGATTATATCCTCTACACCGCGCATTGGGACCATCTCGGCATCAAGCCGGACGTCGCCGGGCCGGACAAGATCTACAACGGCGCCGTCGACAACGGCATGGGCGTTTCCAGCATCCTGGAGATCGGCGAAGCCTTCGCGCACGACAAGCTCGCGCCGCAACGCTCCATCGCCATCATCTGCTGGACGATGGAGGAGCAGGGCCTGCTCGGTTCGGAATACTTCTCCAAGCATCCGCTCTGGCCGCTCAATCACATCGTCGGCGGCGTCAATCTCGACGCCAACCTGCCGGAGGGCCGTGCGCATGACATGGTCGTCGTCGGCAACGGCGCGTCGCAGATGGAAGACCGGCTGGCCGCAATCCTCAAGACGCAGGGCCGCGTGATCTCGCCCGATCCGGAGCCCGAGAAGGGCGGTTTCTACCGCTCCGACCATATCAGCCTCGCCAAGGTCGGCGTGCCGATGCTCGATCCGGGCGGCGGCTACGACCTGGTCGACGGCGGCAAGGTCGCGGGGCAGAAAGTCCGCGACGACTATCGCCTCAGCCACTATCACCAGCCGTCCGACGAGTGGAAAGCCGATTGGGATCTGTCTGGAATTGTCGCCGATCTCGACGCGCTCTACACATTGGGCGACGAACTCGCCAACAGCGACGACTGGCCCAACTGGTACGACGGCAACGAGTTCCGGGCGATCAGAGATAAAACGATGGCGGGGACGAAATGACCATCGTCGCTGCGGGTAGCTGATGTTCTCCAAGATCCTCATTGCCAATCGCGGCGAGATCGCTTGCCGCGTGATCAAGACCGCCCGCAGGATGGGCATCAAAACCGTCGCGGTCTATTCCGACGCGGACGCGGATGCGCTTCACGTCGAGATGGCCGACGAGGCTGTCAATATCGGCCCGCCGCCGTCGGCCCAGTCTTACCTCCAGATCGACAAGATCGTGGCGGCCTGCAAGCAGACCGGTGCCGAGGCCGTGCATCCCGGCTACGGCTTCCTCTCCGAGCGCGAGGCGTTTGCGGAGGCGTTGGCGAAGGCGGGCGTCGCGTTCATCGGGCCGAACAACAAGGCCATCGCGGCGATGGGCGACAAGATCGAGTCCAAGAAGCTTGCGCTCGCGGCCAAGGTGAACACGGTCCCCGGTTTCATCGGCGAGATCACGGGTGACGAGCACGCCAGAAAGATCGCGAAAGAGATCGGCTATCCGGTGATGGTGAAGGCCTCGGCCGGCGGCGGCGGCAAGGGCTTGCGCATCGTCCACAAGGAAAGCGAACTGGTGCAGGCGATCCAGTCGTCGCAGCACGAGGCCAAGGCGAGCTTCGGCGACGATCGGCTGTTCATCGAGAAATTCGTCACCGAGCCGCGCCATATCGAGATCCAGCTGATCGGCGACAAGCACGGCGATGTGCTCTATCTCAACGAGCGCGAATGCTCGATCCAGCGGCGCCACCAGAAAGTGATCGAGGAAGCGCCATCGCCGTTCCTCGATGCCGCCACGCGAAAGGCGATGGGCGAGCAGGCGGTGGCGCTCGCCAAAGCCGTTGGCTACGACAGCGCCGGCACTGTCGAGTTCATCGTCGACAAGGACCGCAAGTTCTATTTCCTCGAAATGAACACGCGCCTGCAGGTGGAGCATCCGGTGACCGAGCTGATCACCGGTCTCGATCTGGTCGAGCTGATGATCCGCTCGGCGGCGGGCGAGAGGTTGCCGCTCAAGCAGGCGGACGTGAAGCTCGACGGCTGGGCAGTCGAGGCGCGGGTTTACGCGGAAGACCCCTATCGCGGTTTCTTGCCGTCCACCGGCCGGCTGACGCGCTATCGCCCGCCGGCGGAAGGCACGCGCGGCGATGTCACCGTCCGCAACGATACCGGCGTCTATGAAGGCGGCGAGATTTCCATCTACTACGACCCCATGATCGCCAAGCTGTGCACCCATGCGCCGGCGCGGTTGCAGGCGGTAGATGCGATGGCGGCGGCGCTGGATGAATTCGTCATCGCCGGCATCAACCACAACATCGCGTTCCTCGACGCGATCATGCACAACGCGCGCTTTCGTGAAGGCCGCCTCACCACCGGTTTCATTGCTGAGGAATTTCCCGACGGCTTCCACGGCCGCCCGCTCGACGCGGCTTTGACGCGCCGTTTCATCGCTGCCGCAGTCGCCGCCAAGCTGATGCGCACGGCGCGCGCGGCCGCGATCTCGGGAACGCTCAACGGTCCGCATGTCGCGGCGGCCGAATTCGTCGCGACGCTCGGGACGAAAACCCACGCGGTGTCGGACGCGCATATCCACGCCGGCAAGCTGTTCCTGCGCGTCGACGGCGCGGCCTATGCGGCGGCGACCGACTGGCATCCGGGCGAGCCCGTCATGCATCTGCACGAAAAGGACGGGGATTACGCCGTCCAGATCGACCGCGCGGCCGGCGGCAACCGCTTGCGCCAGGGCGGCGCGCAGGCTTTCGTCTCGGTGCGCAGTCCCCACGCGGCTGCGCTTGCGGGCCTGATGCCGAAAAAGGTTGCGGCAGATACGTCGAAATTCCTGCTCTGCCCGATGCCCGGCCTCGTCGTGTCGGTGAATGTCGCCGTCGGCCAGGACGTCAAGGCGGGCGAGCCGCTGGCGGTGGTCGAGGCGATGAAGATGGAAAATGTGCTGGTTGCCGAGCGCGACGGCCGCGTGAAGAAGGTCAATGTCCAGAAGGGCGACAGCATGGCGCTGGACGACGTGATCCTGGAATTCGCATGAGTGAGGATGAGACGGACATCACATCGCTGCGCTTTCGCATTGAGGGTTTCGTGCAGGCTGTGGGCTATCGCAACTTCCTGATCGAGGAAGCCAGGAAGCTCGGCCTCGACGGCTGGGTGCGCAACCGCGCGGACGGCACTGTCGAGGCGCTGGCCTCTGGCACCACCAAGGCGATCGAGGCGTTCTTCGTGGTCTGCGCCAAGGGACCGCAAGGCTCGCGCGTCAACAATGTCGAAATGCATGCCGCCGAACCGCCGCAGGAAAAGGGTTTCCATCGGCGGCCGTCGCTCTGATCAGCGCCGGCGGGCGAGCTCGCGGTAAACCGAAATCGCGAAGATGATCAGGCCGAGCAGCGTCAGCCCTTCGCCGGCGGACATGAACGGCACATATTTCGGATCGTTGCCGTGGGCCAGGAACAGCGCCAGCGCCGGTACCATGATCAGCCCACCGGCCACTGAGACGAAGAAGTTCGTCCACGCCAGGATTCGCGACATGGTCTCGCGCGTCAGCGCATAGAAGGTGCCGTAGAGCGCCATCGTCACCCAGCCGACGAGATTGAGATGGGCGTGTGCCGGGGCCTCCGTGAAGTCATGCGTGGTCCCCATATGCATGCCCCAGAACATGCCGATGGCCACACAGATGACGCCGACGCCGAAGAACGCTGCGGATACGCGCGGCATGAAACTCCCCCAAGACAGATTCTCAGTAGAAGGTTAGATTAGTTTTTAAAACAAACATATTTGGGTTCAGTCTGGCGGCATCGCCCCGAATACTTCTTCGAACGCGGCTTTCAAGGCCGTATCCACTTCCATCATCGAGACAGTGATGCCGAGATCGGCGAGGCTGGTGACGCCGTGGTCGCGAATCCCGCAGGGTACGATGCCGGTAAAATGGGAAAGGTCCGGCGCGACGTTGAAAGAGACGCCGTGGAACGTCACCCACTTGCGCACCCGCACGCCGATGGCGGCGATCTTGTCTTCGCGTTCGCTTCCAGATTTGAGATCACGCGCCACCCAGATTCCGACGCGCCCCTCACGCCGCTCGCCCTTGACGCCGAAGCGCGCGAGCGTGCGGATCAGCCATTCCTCGAGATCGCGCACATAGCCGCGCACGTCGGCCTTGCGGCGCTTGAGGTCGAGCATCGCATAGCCGACGCGCTGGCCGGGGCCGTGATAGGTGAACTGGCCGCCGCGGCCCGTCTTGAACACCGGAAAGCGCGCGTCGACCAAGTCGGAGTCCTTGGCGCTGGTGCCGGCGGTGTAGATCGGCGGATGCTCGACCAGCCAGACCATTTCACCGGCCACGCCCTCGGCGATGGCGGCGGCGCGCTGTTCCATGAAGGCGACGGCTTCGGGATAGGCCAGCAATCCGCCGCGGACGACCCATTCGGGTGCCGCGGTGCCTGGCCTCACGATGTCGGATAGGGCCGCCATTAACTCCGCCGAAAGCATAAGCGCGCAAGGATCGCGCCGTCACCAACAGGTATGGCTCATGTCCTCGAATATCGAGAGCGTCAAGGTCGAGATTTCCGTCGTGCTGGGCCGTTCGGTCATTCCCATGCACCAATTGCTGCGCATGGGCCGCGGCGCGGTCATCGAGCTCGATTCCCGGCAGGACGATGCCGTCACCGTGCTGGCCAACGACAGCCCGGTTGCCAAAGGCGATATCATCATTCAAGGCGAAAAGATCGCGGTTTCCGTCACCGAACTGCTGCGCGGTCAGAAATAACACGCTACGTTAGTGTATAATACTTTATTCCACGTCTTGTTCTTGCAATATAGGACATCGGCGCGTACCTCTCTGTAGAACCGCCCGTGGCGGGACTGGTGGAGATCGCGTTGCTCCCTGTCACCCTTAATCCGGATTCCCTATCGGTCGGCTTGGCGGGCCAGGGCGAGGCCTTGGCGCGGCGAGCGGCCCTGCTGACCGAGGCTGGTGTTTATCCGGCTACGGTATCGGCCGAGACGCCTGCGCTGGGCGGGCTGCATGTGCTGTTCGTGGCGGGACTGCCGGCGAAAGACGCGGCCCGGCTGGCGCGGCAGGCGCGCGATGTGGGCATCCTGGTCAATGTCGAGGACGTGCCCCAGCTTTGCGATTTCCACGTGCCCGCTATCGTCCGGCGCGGCGACCTGCTGCTTACCGTCTCGACCGGCGGAAAGTCTCCGGGGCTCGCGCGACTGATCCGGGAATGGCTCGAGAAGCGGCTCGGCCTGGAATGGACCGGCCGGTTGCAGAGCGTTTCGCAGGCGCGTGAGCAGTGGCGCAAGCAGGGCCACACGCCCGCCGAAGTCTCGCTGCGCACCGAAGATTATGTGGCGGAGCGGGATTGGCTCGCATGAGCGCGGTCACCGTCATCGACACGCGCCGCAGCCCCCGCGCTTTCGATCGCATCGGCGTCGTCGGCGGCGATCCGATCGCCAAAGCGCGGCTCGCGCTGCTCCAAGCGAAAGCCCAGGGCCGCAATCCGCATGGCATTCTCGAACTCGCAATCAAGGAAGAATTCGCAGGGGGCGTCGCCGTCGTCTCTTCTTTCGGCGCGGAGTCCGCGGTGTTGCTGCACATGGTCGCCGAGATCGATCCCACGACACCCGTCCTCTTTCTCAACACCGGCAAGCTGTTCGGCGAGACGCTGCGCTATCGCGACCGCTTGCAGGAAACGCTGGGTCTCACGGACATCCGCGCCATCGGCCCGCATCCCGATGAGCGCGCGGCAAGCGATCCGGAAGGCTCGCTGTGGGCGCGCGACACCGACGCCTGCTGCAATTTCCGCAAGGTGGTGCCGGTGCGCCGCGCGCTGGAGGGCTTCGACGCCCAGATCACCGGCCGCAAGCGCTTCCAGACGCTCGCGCGCGCGCAGATGGCGGCGGTGGAATATTTCGAGGGCCGCTTCCGGTTCAACCCGCTGGCCGACTGGTCGCTCGTCGACCTCGACGCCTATTTCGCAACGCACGATCTGCCGCGTCACCCGCTGGTCGAGGACGGCTATCCCTCCATCGGCTGCATGCCCTGCACCCGCAAGGTCCAGTCCGGCCAAGCCTATCGCGACGGCCGCTGGGCGGGCCTCGAAAAAGACGAATGCGGCATCCACACTGGCGTGGACGGCGAGGGCATTTGACGCCTCAGACGGCGGCGCGGATCGTTTTCAGCGTCGCAAGCAGAGCCGCCGCCGAATCCAGAGGCAGGCAACTCAACGCATCGCACAGCGCCTTGTCGGGATCGGGGTGGAATTCGAGGAACACGCCGTCGGCGCCGGCGGCGACGGCGGCTTTTGCGATGACCGGTACGCCGTCGCGTCGTCCGCCGGTCGAGGCGCCGTTCGAGCGCGGATCGGCGCCGGGAAGCTGGACGGCATGCGTGGCATCGATGGTCACCGGCACGCCGAGGGCCTTCATCTCGGCGATACCCAGCATGTCGACGACCAGATTGTTGTAGCCGAAGGAGTTGCCCCGCTCGCAAAGAATTGTGATTTCGCTGGACGTGGCTTCGCGGATTTTCGCGACGATGTTGCGGCAGTCCCAGGGCGCAAGAAATTGCCCTTTCTTGACGTGAAGCCAGCCGCCGGCCGCGGCTGTCGCACGGGCGGCTGCGGTCACCAGATCGGTCTGGCGGCACAGGAAGGCCGGAATCTGAACTAAATCGGCCACCGTCGCGACGGGCTCGGCTTGCGCGATCTCATGGATGTCGGTGGCGATCGGCACGCCCAATTTGGCCTTCACCGCGGCCAGCATTTCGAGCCCCTTCGCCAGGCCGGGTCCGCGATAGCTGCTCAGGGACGAGCGGTTGGCCTTGTCGAAGCTGGCCTTGAAGACGAAGGGCATACCGAGCGCGGCCGTCACGGCTTTCAGGTGCGCGGCGGTCTCCAGCGCCAGTTCGAGGTTTTCGAGAACGTTGAGTCCGGCGATGCAGACGAGCGGCTGCCCGTCGCCGATCGACAGATTCCACTTCTTGAGGCGCAGGACGGCCATATCCGCAATTCCCGTTTGTTGCCGCTTCATAGCAGAATCTCGCGATTGCGCACCCAAAAACCCAGGAAACCGGCCCGCTTCCCAAGCCGGGGCCGGTTTGCTACATCCGGCCTCCCCTCGGATGCGGTCGTGGCGGAATTGGTAGACGCACTACCTTGAGGTGGTAGCGCCGCAAGGCGTGGAAGTTCGAGTCTTCTCGACCGCACCAACCTACGCTGCGCAGCGGCGGAGGTTGCCCTCCGAAGCTCGTGAGAGCGTAGGAGGGCTGATTCCGGGATCGCGCAGCTTCGTTGGCAAGCCAGTCTTCGCCGTGACAATGCCGGCCATCCTCCTATGATGCGCCCCGCCATGATCGCCAATTCCTATCCCACGCTCGATTTCGACCTCGGCGACACCGCCGACATGCTGCGCGACAGCGTGCGCAGCTTTACATCGGACCGCATCGCGCCGCTGGCCGACGAGATCGACAAGACCAACACTTTCCCGCGTCATCTCTGGCCGCAGCTGGGCGAACTCGGGCTGTTGGGCGTGACGGTGGAGGAGGAATGGGGCGGGGCTGGGCTCGGCTATCTCGAGCATTGCCTCGCGATGGAGGAGATCAGCCGCGGCTCGGCCTCGATCGGGCTGTCCTACGGCGCGCATTCCAATCTGTGCGTCAACCAGATCCGCCGCAACGGCAATGACGAGCAGAAGCGCCGCTACCTGCCGAAGCTGATTTCCGGCGAGCATGTGGGCGCGCTCGCGATGAGCGAGAGCGGGTCGGGCTCCGACGTCGTCTCGATGCGTCTCAAGGCGGAGAAGCGCGGCGACCACTATGTGCTCAACGGCACCAAGATGTGGATCACCAATGGGCCGCAGGCTGACACGTTGGTGGTCTATGCCAAGACGGAAGTGAGCGCCGGTCCGCGCGGCATCACCGCTTTCCTGATCGAGAAGGGCTTCAAAGGATTTTCGACTGCGCAGAAGCTCGACAAGCTCGGCATGCGCGGCTCCGACACCAGTGAGCTGGTGTTTCAGGATTGCGAAGTGCCGCAGGAGAACGTGCTCGGCCAGGAAGGCGAGGGTGTGCGCATTCTGATGAGCGGGCTCGATTACGAGCGCGCGATCCTGGCGGCAGGCTCGGTCGGCATCATGCAATCCTGCCTCGATCTGGTCGTGCCTTATGTCCACGACCGCAAGCAGTTCGGCCAGCCGATCGGTTCGTTCCAGCTGATGCAGGGCAAGCTCGCCGACATGTATGTCGCGCTTTCCGCCGCGCGCTCCTATGTCTATGCCGTCGCGCGCGCCTGCGACCGCGGCCGCACCACCCGCAAAGACGCTGCCGGCGCGATCCTCTATGCGGCGGAAAAGGGCGTATGGATGGCGCTGCAGGCGATCCAGGTGCTGGGCGGCAACGGCTATATCAACGACTTCCCGGCGGGACGCTTGCTGCGCGACGCCAAGCTCTATGAGATCGGTGCAGGGACGAGCGAGATACGGCGCTGGCTGATTGGGCGGGAACTGTTCGAGGAAACGGGCTAAAAGGAATTGAGCATGTCAGACATCGTCATTCTCTCCGGCATGCGCACGCCGATGGGCGCGTTCCAGGGCGAGCTTTCGGGCATGAGCGCGCCGGCACTCGGCGCTGGCGCCATCGCGGCGGCCGTGGCGCGGGCGGGCATCAAGCCGGCCGATGTGAGCGAGACGCTGATGGGCAACGTGTTGTCCGCCGGCCTGGGACAGGCACCGGCGCGACAGGCGTCGCGCATAGCGGGCCTGCCGGACGGCGTGCCGTGCACCACAATCAGCAAGGTCTGCGGCTCGGGCATGAAGGCTCTGATGATCGGCGCCGACCAGCTCGGCATGGGCCGGGCCGACATCGTCGTCGCCGGCGGCATGGAGAGCATGACGAACTCGCCCTATCTGCTGCCCAAGGCGCGCGGCGGCTATCGCCTGGGCCATGGCGAGATCAAGGACCACATGTTCCTAGACGGGCTCGAGGACGCGTATGAGCATCGCCTGTTGGGCACCTACGCCGAGGACGCCGCGCGGCATTATCAGTTCACGCGCGAGGCGCAGGATGCTTATGCCACGGAATCCCTGATGCGAGCCAAGCGCGCGCAGGACGACGGGTCGTTCAAGGATGAGATCGTGGGTTTGAAGATCGCCAGCCGTGGCGGCGAGAGCGAAATCTCGCTGGACGAGCAGCCGCGTAAGGCCGACCCCGCGAAAATCCCCACGCTCAAGCCTGCTTTCGCCAAGGACGGCACGGTGACGGCGGCCAATTCCTCGTCGATTTCCGACGGCGCGGCGGCGCTGGTGTTGACGCGCGCCGATGTTGCGGACAAGCGCGGGCTGAAGCCCATCGCGCGCATCGTCGCGCAAGCAAGCCATGCCGGAGAGCCGCGCTGGTTCACCACCGCCCCGGTCGGCGCCATCCAGAAAGCGCTGAAGCTCGCGGGCTGGACGAAGGACGACGTCGACTTGTTCGAGATCAACGAAGCGTTTGCCAATGTCGCGATGATCGCGATGCGCGACCTCGGCCTCGACCACGCCAAGGTCAACGTCAACGGCGGCGCCTGCGCCCTTGGCCATCCCATCGGCGCGAGCGGCGCGCGCATCGTGGTGACGCTGCTCAACGCGCTCAAGCGCCGCGGATTGAAACGTGGCGTCGCAAGCCTCTGCATCGGCGGCGGCGAAGCGACGGCGGTGGCGGTGGAGCTGGTTTAGCCTGCTGCTCAGCGCGGAAAATACCCCGGCCGGCCGATGTCGGCGATCAGGCCGATTTCTTTGGGTTTCCAGCCCAGCCAGCGTTGCGTCAGCGCGCTCGAAGCGGGCGCGTCGATCCCGGCGAACATGCCGAGGAAGCCGAAATGCGCGAATGCCTCTTCCTGCGGGATCGACACCACCGGAACGTTGAGGTGACGGCCCAGCACTTCCGCGATCGCGAGCATCGGAACGCCTTCGTCGGCGACGGCATGATAGGCTTTTCCCGCAACGCCTTTCTCCAGCGCAAGCCGGTAGAGGCGCGCGACATCCAGCCGGTGCGCCGCCGCCCACCGATTGCCGCCATCGCCGACATAGGCGGAGACGCGTTTCTCGCGCGCGGTGTTGAGCGCATATTCGAGCAAGCCGCATTTGCCTTCGCCGCCATGCACCTGCGGCAGGCGAACCGCCATCGTCCGCACGCCGCGACGCGTGAACGCGAACGCCGCGGCTTCGGAGACGCGCGGCATCCCGTCCGAAAGGGCGGGATCGTTTTCCGTCGACAGCCGCCCCGGCGCCAGCAGGGCTACGCCCGAGGTGACGATGAACGGCTTGTCCGTGCCCTCCAGAACGCCGCCCATCGCCTCGATGGCGCGCTTGTCGATCTGGCCGTTCTCCGCGAACTTCGTGAAGTCGTGGATGAAGCCCAGATGGATGACACCGTCCGCCTCAGCTGCACCGCGCTTCAGGCTTTCTATGTCTTCCAGCGAGCCTTTGTGGATTTTCGCGCCCATCGCCGCGAGCGTCTTCTCGTTCGCTTCGGAGCGGGCGAGACCGACAACCGTGTGGCCCGCCGCGATCAACTCCGGCACAGTGGCCCGGCCGATAAACCCGCTGGCGCCTGTCACGAATACACGCATGGGAAACTCCTGTGGTTTGGGAGGGCAATCAGTTGGCAAGCGCGACGCCGCCTTCGATCTTGAGGATTTGTCCGGTCATGAAGGTGTTGCGCATGCAGGTGAGATAGGCCTCCGCGGCTTCGGCGGTCGTGCCCGGACGCTTCACCAATTGTTTCTGGGCCATCGCCGTCAACAGATCGCGATAGCTCGCGGGAAATTTGTCCCACATTTCGGTTTCGATGAGGCCGGGACAGACGCAGTTCACGCGCACCGGCGCCAGATCGACGGCGAGGCCGCGCGCCAGACCTTCCGCTGCCGTTGCGCTGGCCGACACGATCGGCATGCCCTTCATCGGGCGATGCGCGAGCATGCCGTTGGTGAACGTGTACGAGCCGCCGGCCGGCAGCTTGGTCGCGCCATGTTTGGCCACCCCGACCGCGCCCCAGAACCGCGTGTTGAACCGGCTCGCCGCCTGTTTCAAATCCAGATCGCCGAGCACGCCGAAATTGAGGACGTCCGTGTCGCCCGCGGTGAACGCGATGTGGTCGAAGCCGGTATGCGCCTCGAAGAACGCCGCGATGTTCGCTTCCTCGCCGACATCGAGGACGGCGGATGTGCCGCCGATGCTCTTCGCCTTCTCTGCGATCCGCTCGGCATTGCGCGAGGCGATTGTCACCTTCGCGCCTTCCGCGGCCGCGCCCTGCGCGATGCCGAAGCCGATGCCCGATCCGCCGCCGATCACCAGCACGCTCTTGTTCTTGAGCAACATCTGAGAACTCCGTTCCGAAATAGTTCGAGCCTTATGGCGGCATCATGCTATGATGGTAAAGGTGAGACTTTATACTGGTATAATGGCTAACAGGGTGGAACATGCCTGCGGCAAATGACAACGCACTTGGCAGCTATTTGAAGGATCGTCGCGCGAAGTTGGATCCCGCGGCATTCGGCTTTCCGCTCGCGCGCCGGCGCACGCCAGGTCTGCGCCGCGAGGAAGTGGCGCAGCGCGCGCATGTCAGCGCCACCTGGTACACGTGGCTGGAGCAGGGCCGCGGCGGTGCGCCGTCTGCCGCTGTGCTGGATCGCATCTCGCGCGCGATGATGCTCACCGATATCGAGCGCGAGCATATTTTTCTGCTGGGCCTCGGCCGTCCGCCAGAAGTGAAGTATCGCGCCCCGGAAGGCGTGACGCCGCGCTTGCAGCGCATCCTCGATGCGCTCGAAATCCACCCGGCCTTCATCAAAACGCCGACATGGGACGTGGTGGCGTGGAACAAGGCGGCCGCGTCGGTGCTCACCGATTACAGCCAGTGGCCGCAGAACCAACGCAACATCATGCGCATGATGTTTCACCCCTCCCAGCCGCACAAGGGCAAACCTGGCTGGACGAAGATGGCGCGCTTTGTGGTCGCCGCGTTCCGCATGGATGCCGCGCGCGCGGGCGCAACGCAGGAAGTGCGCGCGCTGGTGGACGATCTGTGCCGCGTAAGCCCGGAATTTGCGGCGATCTGGAACGACCACGAAGTCGGGATGCAGGGCGACGGCGGAAAGGTGATGCACAATCCCATCGTCGGCGAGATCGCGCTGGAGTTTTCGTCTTTCGCGGTGGATGGCCGCCCCGATCTTGGCCTTTGCGTTTACACCCCGATGACCGATGCCGACGCGGCGAAGATAAAATTGCTGCTCAACGCCAAGGCGAAAGCAGAAACAAGCGCAAGGCGCGGGCGCGGCAAGGCGCAGTAAAACGGTTCCGGCTCCGGTCGTGGCGAATCCCGCCGGAAGCGGGTAATAAAGGGCCATGACTCAGCTCAAATCCTCCGTCTCCACCACGTCCGCCGGGTTCAAATCCAACGCCGACGCGATGGGCAAGCTTGTCGCCGCGCTCAAATCGAAAATGGAAACCGCCGCGCTGGGCGGCGATGAGCGCTCGCGCAAGCGCCATACCGAGCGCGGCAAGCTGTTGCCGCGGGCGCGCGTCGAGCAGCTGATCGATCCGGGGTCGCCGTTCCTGGAGCTTTCGCCGCTCGCCGCCAACGGCATGTATGACGGCGAGATCCACGGCGCGGGGATCATCACCGGCATCGGGCGCGTCTCGGGGCGCGAATGCGTGATCGTGTGCAACGACGCGACGATCAAGGGCGGCACTTACTATCCGATGACGGTGAAGAAGCATCTGCGGGCGCAGGAGATCGCGCGCGAGAACCGGCTGCCTTGCATCTATCTGGTCGACAGCGGCGGCGCCAATCTGCCGAACCAGGCGGAGATCTTCCCCGACCGCGAGCATTTCGGCCGCATCTTTTTCAACCAGGCCAATATGAGCGCCGCCGGCATCCCGCAGATCGCGAGCGTGATGGGCTCGTGCACGGCGGGCGGCGCCTACGTTCCGGCGATGAGCGATGAGACCATCATCGTCAAGGGGCAGGGCACGATCTTCCTCGCCGGCCCGCCGCTGGTGAAGGCGGCGACGGGAGAGATCGTGACGGCGGAGGAACTGGGCGGCGCCGACGTGCACGCCAAAATCTCCGGCGTCGCCGATCATCTGGCCAATGACGACAGCCACGCGCTGGCCATCGCGCGGCGCATCGTCGCCAATCTGAATCATGAAAAACGCGTCGACATTCCCCTGCGCGCGCCGCGCCCGCCGGCCTTCGACAGCGCGGAGCTCGACGGCATCGTGCCGCAATCCCTCAGCATCCAATATGACGCGCGCGAAGTTATCGCGCGGCTGGTCGACGGCTCGGAGCTCGACGAGTTCAAGAAATTCTACGGCACCACCATCGTCACCGGCTTCGCGCACATCGAGGGCATGCCGGTCGGCATCGTCGCCAACAACGGAATCCTGTTTTCGGAATCCGCGCTCAAGGCCGCGCATTTCATCGAGCTGTGCTGCCAGCGCCGCGTGCCGCTGCTGTTCCTGCAGAACATCGCGGGCTTCATGGTGGGCAAGAAATACGAAGCCGGCGGCATCGCCAAGGACGGCGCCAAGCTGGTGACGGCGGTGGCCTGCGCCCAGGTGCCGAAGATCACCTTGATCGTCGGCGGCTCCTACGGCGCCGGCAATTACGGCATGTGCGGAAGAGCCTATGGCCCGCGCTTCCTGTTCTCCTGGCCCAACAGCCGCATCAGCGTGATGGGCGGCGAACAGGCCGCGAGCGTCCTCGCCACGGTGAACCGCGACGCCGACAAATGGACGCCCGAGCAGATGGAAGAATTCAAGGCGCCTATCCGCCAGAAATACGAAGACGAAGGCAACCCCTATTTCGCCACCGCGCGCCTCTGGGACGACGGCATCATTGCGCCGGCGGATACGAGGCGGGTGCTGGGGCTGGCGCTGAGCGCGTGTCTGAATGCGCCGGTGGCGGAGACGAAGTTTGGCGTGTTCAGGATGTGAAGGGATTACGCGCGCGATTATTCACCGTTGCGCCTCGCGCCTTGCTCAAAATCTTCCGCAGATGCGAATTTCGCGCTTGACGGTTAACGTTCGGGTGGCGTATGCGACTTGAACCTTCTGTTGCTGGGGGTCGCGGATGCGGCGTTCTGGCTGAAACAGAGGCTCATAAAGGAGAATGAAAAATGGCTTCTGCCAAAAAGGGCAAGCACGCCCAAAATTCTGTGCAACTTTCCTACCAGCTTTTGCGCAATATCACGTCTCCGGATGAGAAATCCGAAGGTGTCCAGTCGTTCGTCGCGAATCTTCCGGCGGCTGAGATTCTGAAGCTCGATACCAAAGGCAATCTGCGCGGCTATCTGGCCGAGTATAATCCGCGGAAGCGTAACCGTGTGCATGATGCCATTCGCGAAACGATTAATTCTCGTCCCGAACGGTTCATCGTGCGCAACAGCGGGTTCGTCATCACCTGTTCCGATGTGGATGTAGATGACAACGGGAAGTTGGTGGAATTGTTTGATGCGAGCATCATCAACGGCGCCCAATCGCAGGGCGAGATCCGCGCCTTCTTTGACGAAATCAGCGAGGATGAAGAATACGAGGGAGGCGAGTCTCCCTTTTTCGTAAGGGCTACGATCATCGCCGATCCGGATCCAGAAGAAGTTATCGAGACAGCAATCGCTCGTAACATCGTTACGCCTGTCCGCAGCATTTCTGAGGCTGGCGCTCGCGACCAGCTAGAAGAACTGGAGCTCAGCATCCAGAAGGTAATTCCTGGCAGTCACATCAAGAAAAACGAATCGCAAAGTGGAGATGAATATATCGACACCCGCTTTGTGCTCCAGCTGGCGCGCCTGCTGATGCCGACGTCGGTTTCGAAACGGCCGTCCGCCGCGGAGAAATTGCGTGCCTACAAAAATCCCGAACAATGCCTGACTGATTTTTGCGAATGGGAGCGTGAACGCAACTCTAACGCCGAGAGCAAGGCGAAATACGATTTTACCATCCAGATCGCGCCGTATGCCCTTCGCGAATATCAGCACTGGGAATCGCACGTCGGCTGGAATGGTCACTCGATCTGGAGCGAGACCAAAAAGGGTGGTCGCGCCGTAAAGCGCGATAAAAAGTCGAACAAGGTTATCTGGGTATCACCCGGCCTTGTGTTTCCGTTGCTCGGGGCGATGGGTGAATTTTCCGTACAGAAAAAGAGCGGATGGCGCCTTGAAAAGCCTTCGCGCTTCAAAGAGCAGGACATGATTCAGCGCACCGTCAATCAGTTCCGCGCGCACGGTAGCGATCCGATGTTGATGGGCCGCAGTGAAGCTGCCTACGACGCGCTTCGTATCTATCCGCAAACACTCGTCGAGGTGCTGCGCGACACTGAAGACGCGCACTAAACCAAGATTGGGCGGCATCGTACCAGATGCCGCCCAACTTTTTCTTCGGCGGTTTGAATCTGATGAAGCACATATGAATCGCTCCTTCCCAATCTCCAAAGTCCGCCGCTTTCTTGAGCCTGGGCCCATCGTGCTGATCAGTTCCGCCCACAAGGGCGAAACCAACATCATGACCTGCG
>DATNNS010000319.1:0-12703 GCA_035601715.1 Rhizomicrobium sp. | reverse complement strand
ATGGCGCGAGTATTGCCAAGCGTCCGGCCGGCGCCGACATGAACGCGGAGATGGAAGCACTGGCGGACGGCCTGCGCGCCAAGGGCAGGAAGCCCTACGTCATTCCCGGCGGCGGCTCCAATCCGGTCGGCGCGCTTGGCTATGCCAATGCCGCGCTCGAACTGGTGGCGCAAGCCAATGACATGCGGCTGAAGATCGCCCATGTCGTGCACGCCACGGGCAGCGCCGGCACGCAGGCCGGATTCGTGACGGGGCTCATGGCGATCCATTCCGGCATCCCCACACTTGGCATCAGCGTGCGCGCCCCGAAAGAAAAACAGGAGCAGTCGGTGTTCGAGCTGGCGACGCGCACCGCGGCGCATCTGGGCGTTCCCGGCATCGTCAAGCGCGAGCACATCGTGGCCAACAGCGATTATGTCGGACCCGGCTACGGTTTGCCGACGCCGGGCATGCGCGAGGCGGTGAAGCTGGTCGCGCGGCTGGAAGGCATCCTGCTCGATCCCGTCTATACCGGCAAAGGCATGGGTGGGCTGATCGATCTGGTGCGCAAGGGAATGTTCGCGAAGGACAGCGACGTCGTGTTCCTGCACACCGGCGGCTCGGCCGGTCTGTTCGGTTATCCAGATGCCTTCGATCTGCCGGGCTATGCGTGATGGCTGAGAAGATCGTCGGCGTCATCGGTGGCATGGGGCCGGAAGCGACGGTCGAATTCTTGCGCCGCGTCGTCGCCGCAACGCCCGCGAAAGACGATGCCGATCACATCCATATCCTGGTCGACAACAATCCCAAGATCCCCTCGCGCATCGCCGCATTGATCGAAGGCGGCGGCGAGGATCCGCTACCGGTATTGATCGCGATGGCGAAGGGATTGCAGAAGCAGGGCGCCGATTTCCTCGTCATCCCCTGCAATACCGCGCATTACTACCTGCAGCGCATCGCGCAAGCCGTCTCGATCCCGTTTCTCGACATGATCGCGCTCTCCATCGCGCAACTGGGCGCGCTGTCGCCGAAACCGGCCAAAATCGGAATGCTCGCATCTCCCGCCGTGCAGAAGGTCGGGCTTTACGCGGCGCGCCTGAAGGAAGCCGGACTCGCCGCGCTGTTTCCGGACGATGCCGGCGAGGCGAAGATGCTCGATATCATCCGCGCCGTGAAAGCGGGTGCGCTGACGGAGCAGCACCGGCGCGATTACACAGAGGTCGCGCGGTCCCTCGAACATGCCGATGCATTCCTGATTGCCTGCACAGAGCTATCGGTGATCGGGGCGCCGGAACGCACAGACCACCCCGTCATCGATGCGTTGGGTGTTCTGGCGACTGCGACGGTTGCCAAGGCGCGGTCTATTTCGTGAATATCCCCTTCGGCATCATCACGTGCACGCCCTTGTTGCGGTCGACGACTTCGGTGATGTCGGCATCGCCGGCCACGCTGGTCAGCATATAGGCGTCGTCGCGGGAGAGATGCTTCTCGCTGACCAGGAAATCCACCATCTCGCGCACCGCCTTGTGCGCGGCGATGGAGAGGTCGTCGTCGAAGCCCATCGCGATGTAGTGCGTGGGCGTCTCGGCGCGGGGATATTTGATGTGCAAGTCCTTGCGCACGACGAACTCCAGCGTGCCGATCAGCGAGGTCTCCATCGCCGTCACGTCGACTTCGCCGTCGCCTTGCCCGGCATGCCCGTCGCCGATTTCGAACAGCGCGCCTTTGTTGAAGACCGGCAGATAGAGCGTGCTGCCCGCGACCAGTTCCTTGTTGTCCATGTTGCCGCCGTTGATGGTGGGCGGCGTGGAGTCGTAGCGCCCGAAGTCCGCCGGCGGCGCCACGCCCATGCTGCCGAAGAACGGATGCAGCGGGATTTCGACGCCGGGCGCGAAGTCGGCGACCATGCGCTTTTTGTCGAGCGGAATGATCTTGATGCGCGCATAGGGAAAATCGTCGGTCAGGATTCCTGCGCCGTAGCGAAAGCCGTTATAGGCATAGGGTATCGCAAGCTCGATCTTCCTGATGTGAATCTCCAGCGTATCGCCGGGCTCCGCGCCTTCGATATAGACGGGGCCGTTGAGAATATGTCCGCCCGGTCCCTTGTCGGTCACCTGCGCGAACACATCGCGCAGCGCCTGCTCCACCTGGTCGGGCGCGACGCCGGCTTTCTCCAGGCCCGTCGGACTGTTCGTCAGCAGCGTGCGGAAGACGACCGTGTCGCCGGAATGAATGTGCAGCACCGGTGGTTTCGTCGCATCGTAATTTCCCCAGGCGACGGTCGTGGGCGAGGCGTTGAGCGTGAACGTCTCCGCCGATGCCGGCGTCATGGCGAGAGCGAAGATTGGAAGCAGAAGACCGGCGCGCAAATCACGGATCGTCATCATGGAAGCCCCGCTGGATGAAGGCGGCCATGCTAGATCGCAAGGTCAGGCTTGAACAGCTAGCCCCATTGCATCCGCGCGCCATGGACGGGCGCGCAATAGGCATGGCGCAATGTCTCCACCACGGCGCGGGTGAAGTCCGAGCAGCTGTCGCTGCCGCCGAGATCGGCGGTGCGATGGCCCGCGGCGAGCACCGCGGCAACCGCAGCTTCGACCGCATCGGCTTCTTCGCTGCGGCCGAGGCCATAGCGCAGCAACATCGCCGCCGACAGGATCGCGCCCGTGGGATTGGCGATGTCGCGTCCAGCGATATCCGGCGCCGAGCCGTGGATCGGCTCGAACAACCCAGGCCCGCCGGCGCCCAGCGACGCCGAGCCGAGCAACCCGATGGAGCCGGGCAACATCGAGGCTTCGTCGCTCAGGATGTCGCCGAACATGTTCTCGGTCAGCAGCACGTCGAAGGCACGCGGGTTCTGGATCAGCCGCATCGCCGCGGTGTCGACCAGCAGGAAGTCGAGCGCGACGCGCGGGAATTCGCTTTTGTGCAGGGCGATGACCGTGTCGCGCCACAGCCGGCTGGTCTCCAGAACATTGGCCTTGTCGACCAGCGTGACGCGGTTGCGACGCTCTTGCGCCGCGCGGAACGCGACGCGCGCGACACGCTCGATTTCCTCGACGGTATAGACGCAGAGGTCGGAGGCGCGGTTCGTATCGCGCGTTCTCGCGCCGAAATACGATCCGCCCGTCAGCTCGCGCACGATCAGCATGTCGACATCGCGCACGATCTCCGCGCGCAGCGGCGAATGGTCGATGGTCGCGCGCGTCACTTTCACGGGCCTCAGATTGGCGAACAGGCCCATCGCCTTGCGCAGGCCCAGCAACCCTTCCTCGGGCCGCCTCGTGCCGCCGTCCCACTGGGGCCCGCCGACCGCGCCCAGGAACACCGCGTCGCTGCTGAGGCAGGCCTGCAAGGTGTGGTCGGGCAGAGGATCGCCACACGCGTCGATGCCGGCGCCGCCGATCGGTTTCTCGACGAAGCGGATATCGTATTCGAACAGCTCGTCGGTGGCGCTCAGCACCTGGCGCGCCGCATGCGTCACCTCGCGGCCGACGCCGTCTCCCGGCAGCAACACGATCTTGTAGGTCTTCATGACATGCGTCTCTCGTAGGTTTCGATTTGCGGAATGCGGCCGGCCAGCCAGCCTAGCGTGTCCACGCCGTCGAGCAGGCAGCGCCGTGCGAAGGGCTCGACCTTGAACGCCGCCACATGATTGCCAAAGCGCAGCTCGCAGGCTTCCAGATCGATGGTTGCCGAGCCGCCCGGATGCGCGGCGAGCGCGTCCCACGTCGCGTGGTCGACAACGACGGGCAGCAACCCGTTCTTCAGCGCGTTGGAAGTGAAGATGTCGGCGATGCCGGTCGAGACGACGGCGCGAAAGCCGAAATCGGTCAGCGCCCAGGGCGCATGCTCGCGCGAAGAGCCGCAGCCGAAATTGCGTCCCGCCACCAGAATGCGATGGGCTGAGGGCGCGATGCGGTTGAGCACGCAAGCGGGGTTGTCGCGGCCGTCGGCGTCGTAGCGCCAGTCATGGAACGCAAGCTTGCCCAGGCCTTCGCGCGCGGTGGTGGTGAGGAAGCGCGCCGGGATGATCTGGTCGGTGTCGATGTTCTCGTCGGCCAGCACCACGGTGCGCGACGTGAGGATTTGGAATGGGTCAGCCACGACGCGCCTCCAGATAGGGCCTTGGATCGGCGATGGCGCCGGCGATGGCGGATGCCGCCGCGGTTGCAGGGCTCGCGAGCACCGTGCGCGCGCCCGGTCCCTGGCGGCCCTCGAAATTGCGGTTGGAGGTGGAGACCGCGAGTTGCCCCGGCGCCACCAGATCGCCGTTCATCGCGATGCACATCGAGCAGCCCGGCAGCCGCCATTCCGCGCCCGCGGCGAGAAACACTTCGTGCAATCCTTCGGCTTCGGCTTCGCGGCGCACCTGTTCGGAGCCCGGAACGATCAGCGCGCGCACGCCGCTTTTGACCTTGCGGCCGCGCATCACGCTGGCGGCGGCGCGCAAATCGGAGATGCGGCCGTTTGTGCAGCTGCCGATGAACACCACGTCGACCGGCGCGCCCGCGATCGCCTGCCCCGCGTCGAAGCGCATGTAGTCGCGGGCGCGGCTTTGGGCCTGCGGCACATTGGCGTCGATGGCGATGCCGGTGTCGGGCGTCGTGCCCCAGGTCGCCATCGGCTTTATCGTGGCGGCGTCCAGCCGAATTTCGCGATCGAACGTCACGCCGGAATCGGAAGCCAGCGCGGACCAGCGCTCGGCCGCCTTCTCGAATGCTTCTCCCTGCGGCGCGCGCGGGCGGCCGCGCAGCCAGGCCATGGTCTTCTCGTCAGGCGCGATCATGCCGGCGCGGGCGCCGAGCTCGATGGACATGTTGCAGACCGTCATGCGCGCTTCCATGTCGAGCGCGCGGATCGCTTCGCCCGCATATTCGACGACACTGCCCGTGCCGCCGCCGATGCCGAGTTCGGCGATGATCGCGAGCGCCAGATCCTTGCCGCCGACGCCGGGCGCCAGCGTTCCGTCTACGGTCACGCGCAGAGTTTTGGGCCGGCGCTGCAACAGACATTGGGTGGCCAGCACATGGCCGACTTCCGAGGTGCCGATGCCGAAGGCGAGCGCGCCGAATGCGCCATGCGTTGCGGTATGGCTGTCGCCGCAGACCACGACCATGCCTGGCTGCGTCAATCCCAATTCCGGCGCCATCACATGCACGATGCCGCGATGCGCGCTGCCCCAGCCCTGCAGATCGATGCCATTGTCGCGGCAGTTCTGTTCCAGCCTGTGAACCTGCGATTCCGCTTCTTCGCTCACATAGGGCCGTTTGCCGTCGGCGCCGGTGGGAAGCGTGGGCGTCGAATGGTCGAGCGTCGCGAAGGTCTTATCGGGACGGCGCACCTTGAGGCCGCGCTCGGCCAGCGCCGTGAAGGCCTGCGGCGAAGTCACTTCGTGGATCAGGTGCAGGTCGACATAGAGCACCGCCGGGCGGTCTTCCGCCTCCGGCTCGACCAGATGCGCGTCCCAGACTTTTTCGAACAGCGTCCTAGGCCGCGGCGACGGCATGTTTCGCCTCCGTCTTCTCGCGGGAGCCAACCGGCTCCAGCCACTTGCTGTATTGCGGCGACGACCCGTCGAACAGGCCATGGAAGCGCGCCATCAGCCGCCGCGTCACCGTGCCGGGTCCGTTCGCGCGCGTCGCGATGCCGTCGACCGAGCGCACCGGGGTGATCTCCACCGCCGTGCCGGTCAAGAACACTTCGTCGGCGACGTAGAGCGCCTCGCGCGGCAGCGCCTGCTCGACGACTTCAATGCCGTCCTCGCGCGCGAGCGTCAGGATCGTGTCGCGCGTGATGCCGACGAGGATCGAGGCGGCGGCCGGCGGCGTCAGGATGCGGCCGTCTTTCACGATGAACAGGTTCTCTCCGGCGCCTTCGGACAAGCGTCCGTCGGTGCCGAGCCCGATGCCTTCGACGAAGCCGCGCACGCGCGCCTCGCGACCGATCAGATAGGAGGAAAGATAGTTTCCGCCCGCCTTGGCGCCGGTCGGCACCGTGTTCGGCGCGAACCGCGCCCAACTCGAGACGCAGACATCGACGCCGTGTTTTTGTCCCTCATCGCCGAGATAGGCGCCCCATGGGAACGCCGCGATCGCGACATCGACCGCCATCGCCTCGTCGCTCGGCGTCACGCCCATGCCGCATTCGCCGAGGAATGCGATGGGGCGGATATAGGCGCTCGAAAGTCCATTGCGCCGCACGACGGTCTTGCACGCATCCACCATCTCCGCGGCGGGGAACGGCAGCGTGATGCCGTACATTTTCGCGGAATCGATCAGCCGGTTGATGTGATCGGTCAGGCGGAACGCAGCCGGCCCGCTCGGCGTGTCATAGACGCGCACGCCCTCGAACACCGAGGTGCCGTAATGCAGCGCATGCGTCATCACATGCACCTTGGCGTCGGCCCAGGGCGACAGCCGGCCATTCATCCAGATGAATTCAGCCAGCGGCTTCATTGCGGGTCTCCAGAACGACATCCGCGCGGTCGGCCACGCGCGCGGCTTTGTTGAACGCGTCCACGAAGGCGCGCACGCCGGCCCAGAGCGGATCGGGGCCGCGGCCGCGGCCGCGCCAGGTTTTGCCGCCCATGCGCAGAATGGTCTCGGCCACCGCATCGGAATTGGTACCGTAGCCGGCTTGCAGGATTTCGATTTCCTCGACCTCCGCGTCGGGATCGGCCGTCTGGCGCAGGGCGAGGAACGCGGCTTCCAGCGCGGTCTCGCCGATGGCGGCATGGGTCGCGGTTTCGCCGTCGCCTTGCTGCAACTCGACGACCGCGCGGCTCTTGCCGGACTTCTCCGTGCGCGCTTCGAGCCGCGTCAGGCTCCAGCCGTTCTCGACGGCTTCGCCATCGGCCAGGATCGCGCGCATCTCCTCATCGTCGAGCGCGCCGATCTCGTCCGCGCGCTTCTTGAACGCGGCGAAGACGACGCCCATCGCGTTGTCGCCGACGTTGAAGCCCAGCTCGCGCGCCCGCTTGGTGACGGCATGACGCCCGGAATGCTTGCCCAGTACCAGCTCGCTGGCGCTGACGCCGACATCCTCGGGGCGCATCACCTCATAGGTGCGCGCGTCCTTCATCATGCCGTGCTGATGGATGCCGGCTTCGTGCGCGAACGCATTGCGGCCGACAACCGCCTTGTTGCGCACGATGGGCGATTTCGTCGTGCGCGAGACCAGCCGGCTGACCGACGCCAGCTTGGTCGTGTCGATGCCGGTTGTGAGCGCGTACAGATCGGCGCGGGTGCGCAGCGCCATGACGAACTCCTCCAACGCGCAATTGCCCGCCCGTTCGCCGATGCCGTTGATGGTGCACTCGACCTGCCGGGCGCCCCCCTGCACGGCGGCCAGGCTGTTGGCCACCGCCATGCCCAGATCGTCGTGGCAATGCGCCGAGAAGCGCACACTGGGATCGCGTTTCACCCGCGAGGCGATCAGCCGGAACAGGTCGGCGATCTCCGCCGGCGTCGAATAACCGACGGTATCGGGCACGTTGAGCGTCCGCGCGCCGGCATCGGCGGCGACCTGCAACGCTTCGATCAGGAATTCCGGCTCGGTGCGGATTGCGTCCTCGGCACTGAACTCCACATCGTCGCAGAAGGTGCGCGCGAACCGCACCGATGTATCCACTGCCCGCAGCACGTCGGTGCGGGACATGTTGAGCTTGAATTCGCGGTGGATCGGGCTGGTCGCGAGGAACACATGGATGCGGCGGTTCTTCGCCGGCTCCAGCGCCCGCATCGAGGCCTCGATGTCGGGAACATTGGCGCGCGCGAGACTGCAGATCATCGGCCCTTCGATCGCCTCGGCAATGGCGCGGATGGCCGCTTCGTCACCGGGCGAGGCCGAGGCGAAACCCGCCTCGATCACATCCACGCCCATGTCGCGCAGCGCCGCTGCCACGCGCAGCTTTTCGGATGTCCCCATGCTGAAGCCCGGCGCCTGCTCGCCATCGCGCAGCGTGGTATCGAAGATGACGACGCGGTTGTCCTCTACGCCACGCATGCTACGCGCTCCTCGGTTACCTGGCGTCGCGCGCCATGCAGCCGGTCGATCTGCCGGCCCAACACGTCGACCTGGCGGCTTGGATCGCGCGGGCGCACTTGCAACGCGACCTGGCGGTTGTTGCCATTGCCGATCATCGTCATGGTCATGCCGTCGATGTGGAAACCGCGGCGCTCGATGAGCCCGATGAGCCGCTGCAGCGAACCTTCGTTGCGGTCTAGTTCGATGTGAATGGTCTTGCTCATGGTCAGGTCTCCTCCATCATTTCGTGATTGCCCTTGCCCGGCGGCACCAACGGCCAGACATTGGCGAGCGGATCGATGACGACATGGGCCAGGCACGGCCCGTCGGCAGCGAGCAGGCGGTCTATAGCGGCATCCTGCTGGGAGCGCGCATCGACGCGGAACGCGTCGATCCCGAACGCCTTCGCAACCTGGACGAAGTCCGGATTGTCGGACAGGTCGATCTCGCTGTAATTGCGTTCGTAGAACAGCTCCTGCCACTGGCGCACCAGGCCGAGCGAGGAATTGTCCAGCAGCAGGATCTTCAGCGCGATGCCGTAGCGCTTCAGGGTCGCCAGCTCCTGGATGTTCATCATGATCGAGCCGTCGCCGGTGATCGCGACGACATGGGCGTCGGGCCGCGCCAGCTTCGCCGCCATGCCGGCCGGCACGCCGTAACCCATCGCGCCCAAGCCTCCGGAGGTCAGATGCGCGGTCGGGTCGGAGAAGCGGCAATGCTGCGCCGCCCACATCTGGTGCTGGCCGACGTCGCAGGTGGCGATGAACTTGTCGCCGGCGCGTTCCGAAATCTCCTTCAGCATCGCCGGGGCATAAACCGCGTTGCCCGGCGCGTCATAGCGAAACGCGAAGCGCTGCTTGTGATCGGCGGTGCGCGCAACCCAGTCGAAAATCATCAGCTGCTTGGGTTGCAGCGCGTTCAGCGCGTGGGTCAGGCCGCTGGTCACCGCGACGTCGGCGCCGCGCAGCTTGCCGATCTCCGACGGGTCGGCGTCGAAATGGATCACGCGCGCATGCGGCGCGAAGGTCGACAGCTTTCCCGTGGCCCGGTCGTCGAAGCGCGCGCCGACGCAGATCAGCAGATCGCATTCCTGCACCGCCATGTTCGCCGCGCGCGTACCATGCATGCCCATCATGCCGAGGAATTGCGGGTGGTCCGTCGGCAGCGCGCCGAGGCCCTTCAGCGTCGCGACCGCCGGAATGCCGGTGCGCCGCGCGAACGCGCGCAACGCGTTGACCGCGCCTGCCATGCCGACGCCGCCGCCGACATAGAGCAGCGGCCGTTCCGCCGCCTCGATCAGCGCCTCCGCTTCGGCCAACGCGCCATCGTCATTCGCCGTGCTCGGCTGCGGCGGCGTGAAGGATTTGATCCGTGTCGCCACGCCCGCGGCCATGTCCTTCGGCAGATCGATCAAGACCGGCCCGGGCCGTCCCGACGCCGCGACATGAAACGCTTCGGCGACGATGGCGGGGATCTCGCCCGGATCGCGCACCAGCCAGGAGTGCTTCACGATCGGCAAGGTCATCCCCAGGATATCGACTTCCTGGAACGCATCGGTGCCCATCAGCGCGGTCGGCACCTGGCCGGTGATGGCGACCATCGGCACGGAGTCCATCGCCGCGTTGGCGATGCCGGTGATCAGGTTGGTCGCGCCGGGGCCGGAGGTCGCGATGCACACGCCCGGCTTGCCGGTGACGCGCGCCCAGGCATCCGCGGCGAATGCCGCGCCCTGTTCATGGCGCACCAGGATGTGGCGCAGGCCCGAACCGGTTAGCGCGTCATAGACCGGCATGATCGCGCCGCCCGGATAGCCGAACACGGTCGTCGCGCCCGCCTGCTCCAGCGCGGCGACGAGCAGGCGCGCGCCGGTCGGCGCCGCGGTTCCAATCGAGGATTCCGCCGCGGCCTTGGTAATCTGCGCGGGATTGACGCCGGACATGGTTTCAGCCCGCGTTGGTCGGGGGATTGAGCCAGCTCATGCGCGCGCGCAATTGCCGGCCCACCTCCTCGATCGGATGATCGAGGTCTTTCTTGAGCAGCGCCTCGTAGCGCGGCCGCCCGGCCTGGTTCTCCAGGATCCATTCGCGCGCGAACGCGCCGGACTGGATGTCGCCCAGGATCTCCTTCATGCGCTGGCGCGTCTCGGCGTTGACGACGCGCGGGCCCGAGACCAGATCGCCATACTTTGCGGTTTCCGAGACGAACTGGTGCATCTTGGCGAGGCCGCCCTCATGCAGCAGGTCGACGATCAATTTCAGCTCGTGCAGGCATTCGAAATAAGCGATCTCGGGCTTGTATCCGCCTTCGACCAGCGTCTCGTAGCCGGCCAGCACCAGTTCGGTGACGCCGCCGCACAGCACGGACTGCTCGCCAAACAGATCGGTCTCGGTCTCTTCGGCGAAGGTCGTCTCGAGAATGCCGCCCGATGTGCCGCCGATGCCGCGCGCATAGCCCATCGCGCGCTCGCGCGCCTTGCCGCTGGCGTCCTGGTTCACCGCGAACAGGCACGGCACGCCGCGGCCGCGGACATATTCGCGCCGGACCAGGTCGCCCGGGCCCTTGGGCGCAACGAGGATCACATCGATGGTCTTCTTCGGCGCGACGCGGCGGTAATGGACCGAGAAGCCGTGCGCGAAGAGAACGGCCGCGTTGTCGGCGATGGCGGGCTCGACGGAGCCGCGCCAGATCGCGTCATGCGTCATGTCGGGCGTCAGGATGGCGACGATGCCGGCGCCGTCGGCCGCGTCTTTCGGCTCCGCCACGCGCAAGCCGTCGGCCTGCGCCTTATCCCAGCCCTTGCCGCCCTTGCGCACGCCGACCACGACATCGCTGCCGCTGTCGCGCAGGTTCTGCGCATGCGCGCGGCCCTGGCTGCCATAGCCGATCACGGCCACGCGCACCCCATCGAGGGCTTTGGCGCTGACATCGTCGTTCGTATAGACACGCATCGTCGATCTCTCCGGTTGAAGTCCGGCAGATCGCGCAACAAAAAACCCCGCTCGTTCGGAGCGGGGTTTCGGATTTCGCGATCTGCGTTTGATTTACGCTAAGTCGCTCCGCTCCCGCTCCTGGGCGCAAATAAGAAGTACGCTAAGAAGGAGGCCGAGCACGCGCGCGTCCGGCGAGACCAAAACGGTCGCCGGGGAAAGCGCGGACGTGGCGCGGCACGGGGTCACGAGAAACCTGCTTGCAAATTCGTCTGTGCGTTCATAGGAACATAAGATTAAGCAGAGGTAAAGACCTAAAACGAAATTTCAACCGTAGGCGGATTATTTATGTTTCCTGTCGTTTTTGCCTTTTTCTTGGGCAGGGTGCCGAAACGCACGGCATCTAGACCTCTCATAGGGGGAGGGTCGAAACGTCTCTGGCGTTTTCGGGAAGGGCTTACTCCTGTTCCTCGGCGAGTTGTTCTTGATGACGTTCGTCTCATAGCAAGTGGAGAGTGGGCCCCATCCTGAAATCCACGAGGTGCGGATTTCGACCGCCCTCAAGGGGAGGGTAAAGCCATAGCGTGCTTTCGGTGACATAATCACACTCGACAGATACGGAACAATATAATGCCCGCGCTTCGCTCACGCACTTCCACCCACGGCCGCAACATGGCGGGCGCACGCGGACTGTGGCGCGCGACGGGTATGAAGGACGGCGATTTCGGCAAGCCGATCGTCGCCATCGCGAATTCCTTCACCCAGTTCGTGCCCGGCCATGTCCATCTGAAGGACCTCGGCCAATTGGTCGCACGCGAGATCGAGAAGGCGGGCGGCGTCGCCAAGGAGTTCGACACCATCGCGGTCGACGACGGCATCGCGATGGGCCATGACGGGATGCTCTACAGCCTGCCGTCGCGCGAGCTGATCGCGGACAGCGTCGAATACATGGTCAACGCGCATTGCGCCGACGCGCTGGTCTGCATCTCCAATTGCGACAAGATCACCCCTGGCATGCTGATGGCCGCGCTGCGCCTCAACATCCCCACGGTCTTCGTCTCCGGCGGTCCAATGGAAGCGGGCAAGGTGCGCATCAAGGACGAAATGGTGGCCATCGACCTGATCGACGCGATGGTCGCCGCCGCCGATTCCAAAGTGAGCGACGAAGATGTCGCGGTCATCGAGCGCTCGGCGTGCCCCACCTGCGGCTCGTGCTCGGGCATGTTCACCGCCAATTCGATGAATTGCCTGACCGAAGCGTTGGGACTGTCGCTGCCCGGCAACGGCTCGGTGCTGGCGACGCATGCCGACCGCAAGAACCTCTTTCTTCAGGCCGGCCGTACCGTCGTCGAATTGGCCAAGCGCTGGTACGAGCATGATGACGCGACGGCGCTCCCGCGCAGCATCGCCAACTTCAACGCCTTTGAGAACGCGATGTCGCTCGACATCGCGATGGGCGGCTCGACCAACACGGTCCTGCATCTGCTCGCCGCCGCGCATGAAGGCGAGGTGCCGTTCACCATGGCCGACATCGACCGGCTGTCGCGCCGCGTGCCCGTGCTGTGCAAGGTCGCGCCGTCGAAATCCGACGTCCATATGGAAGACGTCCACCGTGCCGGCGGCATCATGGCGATCCTGGGCGAGCTCGACCGCGCCGAGCTGATCCACCGCGACTGCGCCACCGTGCACAGCGCCAACATGGGCGAGGCGCTGGGCCGCTGGGATGTCGCCCGCACCAACTCCGAAAGCGTCCGCGACTTCTACCGCGC